>NZ_JBVITR010000036.1:54420-73778 GCF_055574875.1 Streptomyces sp. NPDC034670 | reverse complement strand
CCCCCCCCCCCCCCCCCCCCCCCCCCCCCCCCCCCCCCCCCCCCCCCCCCCCCCCCCCCCCCCCCCCCCCCCCCCCCCCCCCCCCCCCCCCCGCCCGGGAGTTACTTGGTGAGGTGCTGCGGGCCGAAGGCCTGGGGCAGCATCTCCGACAGCGGCAGGATGCCCGCCGGGGTCTCCAGCAGCAGTCCGGGGCCGCCGAACTCGTACAGCAGCTGGCGGCAGCGGCCGCACGGGACGAGGATCTCGCCCCGGCCGTCCACGCAGGTGAAGTGCGTGAGCCGGCCGCCCCCGGTGCGCTGCAGCTCGGAGACCAGTCCGCACTCGGCGCACAGGCCGAGCCCGTAGCTGGCGTTCTCGACGTTGCAGCCGGAGACCGTGCGGCCGTCGTCGACCAGGGCGGCGACGCCGACCGGGTACTCCGAGTAGGGGACGTAGGCGTGGGTCATGGCCTCCCGGGCGAGGGCGCGCAGCGCCTCCCAGTCGACGTCCCTCCCGGCGGAGGCGGGCGGGGTCATTTGCCTTGTCCCTTCCGGTACGGCATGCCGTCCGCCTTCGGCATCCGCAGCCGCTGGGCGGACAGGGCGAGGACGACGAGGGTGATGGCGTACGGCGTGGCGGAGACGACCTGGTTGGGGACCTCGTTGGTGCCGGCGTACCAGGCGAAGACGAGGGCGCCGACGACCAGGGTGATCGCCGCGTGGACGTACTTCTTGCGGACGGCCAGCCAGATCGCGCCGATGACCAGCAGCAGCGCGCCGAGCAGCAGCAGGGCGTGCACGTTGGCGGAGCCGCCGCGCAGGTTGAGGCTGTCGGTGTAGCCGAAGAGGCCGGCGCCGAGGGCGAGGCCGCCCGGCATCCAGTTGCCGAAGATCATCGCGGCGAGGCCGATGTAGCCGCGTCCGCTGGTCTGGCCCTCCAGGTAGAAGGGGTTGGCCACGATGGACAGGAAGACGCCGCCGAGGCCGGCCAGGGCGCCGGAGATGATCACGGCGAGGTACTTGTACTTGTAGACGTTGACGCCGAGGGACTCGGCGGCCACCGGGTTCTCGCCGCAGGAGCGCAGCCGCAGGCCGAAGGGGGTGCGCCACAGGATCCACCAGGTGGCGGGGACGAGCGCGACGGCGATCAGGGTCAGCCAGGAGACGTCGGTGACCAGTCCGCCGAGCAGGCCCGCGATGTCGGAGACGAAGAACCAGCCCTTGGCGTTGAGGTCGCTCAGCGCGTCGGACAGGCCCGGCACGGTGAAGTGGCCGAGGGACTCGACCGCCGGGGACTGCTTGGCGGAGCCGCCCTGGTGGCCCTCGAAGGCCAGCGGGGCGAGGTAGCGGGTGGCGCCGAGGGCGAGGATGTTGATCGCCACACCGGAGACGATGTGGTTGACGTTGAAGGTGACGGTGACCAGGGCGTGCAGCAGGCCGCCGAGGGCGCCGCCGGCCAGTCCGACGAGGACGCCGGTCCACGGGCCCCACTGGAAACCGGCCCAGGCGCCGAACCAGGTGCCGAGGATCATCATGCCCTCGAGGCCGATGTTGACGACGCCGGCGCGTTCGGCCCACAGGCCGCCGAGACCGGCGAGGCCGATCGGGACGGCGAGCTGGAGCGCGGTGGACATCTGGCTGACGTTGGTGATGCCGTCCGCGCCGGTGATCAGGCGGACGAGCGAGGTCAGCGCCAGGCCTCCGGCGATGACCAGGAGCAGTACCGGCAGCGACATGCGGCGGCCGGCCGGCGGTGCGTGCTCCAGCGACGGCTGGTTGACGTCGGTCGCTGTGGTCGGAGCGGTCATCGGCCGGCCACCTCCTTCGTGGTGTTGTTGTCGGCGCCCGGGCCGCCGAGGACATGGCCGGCGGCGAGTTCCGCGCCGACCCGGCGCTGCTGGCGGCGCAGGCCCCACTCGCGGACGGCCTCGTAGGAGACGACGACCGAGAGGACGATCAGGCCCTGCATGATGACCGCGATCTCCTTGTCGTAGCCGTGGAAGTCCAGCTCGGGCGAGGCCTTGTCGAGCCAGGCCCACAGCAGGGCGGCGAAGGCGATGCCCACCGGGCTGTTGCGGCCGAGCAGGGCGATGCCGATGCCGAGGAAGCCGATGCCGGTGGGGAAGTTCAGGCTGTAGGTGTGGGTGTCGCCGAGCAGGATCGGCAGGCCCGCGAGTCCGGCGATGGCGCCCGAGAGCAGCATGGCGGTGAGCACCATGCGCTTGGGGCTGACGCCGCTGGCCGCGGCGGCGGACTCCGAGGCGCCGGAGGCGCGCAGGTCGAAGCCGAAGCGGGTGCGGTTGAGGACGACCCAGTAGCCGATGCCGAGCAGCGCGGCGAGGACGACCAAGCCGTAGATCTCGCCGGCCTCGCCCATGTCGATGCCGGGGACCCAGCCGGACTCGTGCATCTCGCCGGTGGTGTTGTTGTTGCCGATCTTGACGCCGAAGACGGTCGGCAGCCACAGGTAGCCGATGACGGAGGTCGCGATCGCGTTGAGCATGATCGTCGCGACGACCTCGCTGACGCCGCGGGTGACCTTGAGGACACCGGCGATGCCGGACCAGAAGGCGCCGGTGAGCACGGCGGTGAGCAGCAGCAGCGGGATCTGCAGGGGGGCGGGCAGGGCGGCGTGGGCGCCGACGATGGCGGCCGTCATGGCGGCGAGCTGGTACTGGCCGTCGACGCCAATGTTGAACAGGTTCATCCGGAAGCCGATGGCCACCGCGAGGGCCGCGATGTAGTACATCGAGGCCTGGTTGACGATCAGGACCTGGATGTCGGAGAACCCGGCCTGCTCGAACATCAGGGCGAACGGCTCGACCGGGTTCTTGCCGGAGGCGATCAGCACGATCGCGCTGAGCACGAAGGCCACGGCGAGCGCGATGACCGGCCCGGCCACCGCGAGGAGCACGCGCTCCCTGTCGAACTTCTTCATCAGCGGGCCTCGTCTTCCGGAGACTCGGGGGACTTGGAGAGGTCGGCCGGGGTCTCGGGGGTCTGTTCGTGTTCGAGGTGTCCGGAGGCCGCACCGGTCATGGCGGTGCCGAGCTCCTCGGGGGTGATGGTGGCCGGGTCGGCGTCCGCGACCAGCCTGCCGTCGTAGATCACGCGGAGGGTGTCGGACAGGCCGATCAGCTCGTCCAGGTCGGCGGAGATCAGCAGCACGGCCAGGCCCTCGCGGCGGGCCTCGCGGATGTGGTCCCAGATGGCGGCCTGGGCGCCGACGTCCACACCGCGGGTGGGGTGGGCGGCGATCAGGAAGCGCGGCTCGTGGCTCATCTCGCGGCCGACGATCAGCTTCTGCTGGTTGCCGCCGGACAGGGAGGCCGCGGTGACGTCGATGCCCGGGGTGCGGACGTCGTACGCCGTCACGATGCGGCGGGTGTCCTCCTGGGCGGCCTTCGGGTCCAGCCAGACGCCCTTGGCGTTGGGCTTCTCGGTGACGTGGCCGAGGATGCGGTTCTCCCAGAGGGGGGCCTCCAGGAGCAGGCCGTGGCGGTGGCGGTCCTCGGGGATGTAGCCGATGCCCTGCTCGCGGCGCTTGCGGGTGGGCAGCGCGGTGATGTCCTCGCCCAGGAAGCGGATGGTGCCGGAGTCGGCGTGCCGCAGGCCGATGAGCGCGTCGACCAGCTCGGTCTGGCCGTTGCCCTCGACGCCGGCGATGCCCAGGACCTCGCCCTCGTGGATGGTGAAGGTGATGTCGTCGAGCAGGGCCTTGCCGCCGGGGGCCGTCAGGCGCAGCTTGTCGACGGTGACGACCGGGCGGTCGGTGACCGTGGACTCGGCCGTCTCGGGGGTGGGCAGTTCGCTGCCGACCATCATCTCGGCGAGCTGGCGGGGGGTGGTCTCGGCGGGGACGGCGGTGCCGACCGTGGTGCCGCGGCGGATGACGGTGATCTCGTCGGCGACGGAGAGGACCTCGCCCAGCTTGTGGGAGATGAAGATGACCGACAGGCCCTCGGACTTGAGTTCGCGGAGGTTCTCGAAGAGGGCGTCCACCTCCTGCGGGACCAGGACGGCGGTGGGCTCGTCGAGGATCAGGGTGGTGGCGCCGCGGTAGAGGACCTTGAGGATCTCCACGCGCTGGCGGGCGGCGACGCCGAGTTCCTCGACCAGGACGTCCGGGCGGACGTCGAGGCCGTAGCGCTCGGAGATCTCCTTGATCTTCCGGCGGGCCCTGGCCCCGATGCCGTGCAGCTTCTCGCTGCCGAGCACCACGTTCTCGAGGACGGTGAGGTTGTCGGCGAGCATGAAGTGCTGGTGCACCATGCCGATGCCGCGGACGATGGCGTCGGCCGGCGACGAGAAGGCGACCTGCTCGCCGTCGATCGCGATGGTGCCCTCGTCCGGCTTCTGCATGCCGTAGAGGATCTTCATCAGCGTCGACTTGCCGGCTCCGTTCTCGCCGACGAGGGCGTGGACGGTGCCCTTGCGGACGGTGAGGTGGATGTCGTGGTTGGCCACGACGCCCGGGAAACGCTTCGTGATCCCGGCGAGCTCGACGGCGGTCACCGATTCGTTGACCGCCGCTCCGGCCGGAGGGCTGCTGGACGCGTTGATGGCGCACTCTCCTGGGGACGGGGGTCGTCTACGCGCGTAGCGCCCCTACGGCATACAAAGCGGCGGCACCTCACGCCGACGGGGTACGGGGAGCCGGGCTCCCCGTACCCCGTCGAGCGGACGCAACCCCGCGGTTACCTGCTGCTCAGGGTCGTTCGGGGACTCTCAGCTCGACTTGACCTTGATCTCGCCGCTGACGATCTTCTCCTTGGCCTTCTCGATGGCTGCCTGGAGCTCGGCGTCGTCCGCGAACTTCGGGTTGGAGTTCGACAGGCCCACCTCGCCCGTCTTCAGATCGCCCTTGACGATACCGGTCGCCGGCTTGCCGTCCTCGACCGACTTCGCCAGGTTGTACACCGCCTTGGCGACGTCCTTCGTCGCCGAGGTGAGGATCGAGTCCTTGTACTTGGCGAGGGCTTCCTGCTTGTACTGGTCGGAGTCGACGCCGATCGCCCACACCTCGTTGGCGGCGGCGGCCTCGATGACGCCCTGCCCGGACAGGCCGGCGGCCGCGTAGACGACGTCGGCCTTCTTCTCGATCTGGCCCTCGGCGGCGCTCTTGCCCTTGTCGGGGCTGGAGAAGCCGCCCTCCTCCGCCGTCTGCGTCAGGAACTGCGAGATCACCTTGACCTTCGGGTTCGTGTCCTTGACGCCCTGCTCGAAGCCCGCGCGGAACTTGTGGATCAGCGGGATGTCCACACCGCCGATGAAGCCGACGACGTCGGTCTCGGTGGTCTCGGCGGCGGCGACGCCGGCCAGGTAGGAGGCCTCCTCCTCGGAGAAGACCAGGTCGGCGACGTTGTCCGCCTCGACCGTGGCGTCGTCGACGATGCCGAAGGTGGTGTCCGGGTACTTCTCCGCGGCACCCTTCACGGCGGCGGCGTAGGCGTAGCCGACACCGATGACCGGGTTGTAGCCCTGCTTGGCCAGCGAGACCAGGCGCTGCTCCTTGTCCGCGTCCGTCTCGCCGTCGGTGGGCTCGACGTCGGCGGTCTCGTACTTGAACTCCTTCTTGGCCTGCTGCAGGCCCGCGAAGGCGGCGTCGTTGAAGGACTGGTCGCCGCGGCCGCCGACGTCGTACGCGATGGCCAGGCCCTTGTCGCCCTTCGACTCGGAGGACGAGCCCGAGGAGGTCGAGGTGCCGCCGCAGGCGGAGAGGGCGAGGGCCAGGGAGGCGGTCGCCGCGCCTGCGACCGTGATCCGGGAAATCCGGCGCATGGTGTGGTGCTCCTGTCGTACAAGCGCCGGACGGTTCAGCTACGGCGCTGGCTTCGCCGCAGATTAACGCGCGTAGACCAACCTGAAAACCCCTTCTGTCCACCTTGTTATCCGGCCGTGCCCAAGCCGTCGTGGAACACCGGCCGGGGCGTTGCCGACAGCGAAGAGGGGGTGGCGGTGGGTGAGGTGCGCGGCCGGGCGCGGACACGCGGAGCGGGCGGGCGCTCCGGGCGCCCGCCCGCTCCGTGCGGATCCGCCACGACCGGTCGCGGCCGGGTCCCGCTACTCCGTCCTGACCTTGATGGAGCCGTCGACGATGCCCTGCTCGGCCTTGGCCACGGCGTCCGTCAGGCCGGGGATCTCGGCCATCTTCGGGTTGCTCTCGGACAGGCCCACGCCGTCCACCTCGAGGTCGAACACCTGGGTGCCGGTCAGCGGCTTGCCGTCCTCGACGGACTTGGCCAGGGCGTACACCGCACCGCCGACGTCCTTCAGGGCGGAGGTGAGGATGTGGTCCTTGTACGCGGCGAGGGCTTCCTGCTTGTACTGGTCGGAGTCGACGCCGATCGCCCAGACCTTCGCCTTGGCGGCGGCCTCGATGACGCCCTGGCCGGACAGGCCGGCCGCCTGGTAGACGACGTCGGCCTTCTTCTCGATCTGGCCCTCGGCGGCGGCCCTGCCCTTGTCGGGGCTGGAGAAGCCGCCCTCCTCCGCCGTCTGCGTCAGGTACTGCGGGATCACCTTGACCCCGGGGTCGGTGTCCTTGACGCCCTGGGCGAAGCCGGCCTCGAACTTGTGGATCAGCGGGATGTCCACGCCCCCCACGAAACCGACGGTCTTCGTCTCGGTGGCCTTGGCGGCGGCGACGCCGGCCAGGTACGAGGCCTGCTCCTCGGCGAAGACGAGGGAGGCGACGTTCTCGCCCTCGACCACGGAGTCGACGATGCCGAAGGTGGTGTCCGGGTACTTCGCGGCCACGGCCTTCATCGCGGGGCCGTAGGCGAAGCCGACGCCGATGACGGGGTCGTAGCCCTGGCGGGCCAGCGAGGCCAGGCGCTGCTCCTTGTCCGCGTCCGTCTCGCCCTCGGTGGGTTCGACGTCGGCGGTCTTGTAGCCGAACTCCTCCTTCGCCTTGCTGAGGCCGGCGAAGGCGGCGTCGTTGAAGGACTGGTCGCCCTTGCCGCCGATGTCGTAGGCGATGGCGAGGCCGAGGTCCTCCTTCTCGGAGCCGCCGCCGTCGCCGTTGTCGCTGCTGGTGCCGCCGCAGGCGGTGGCGGCGAGCGCGAGCGACGCGACCCCCACCGCGGCGCGGATCAGTCCGGATGTCCGACGCATCTGAAGTTCCCCATTCTCCAAAACCCCGCAGCGGGTGCTCGGTTCGGCGCACATTAACGCGCGTAGAAACTCCTGGGAACGGGATTCCGCGGGGCCGTTATCCATTCGTGCCGATGGCCGGTCGCGCCCCGGTGGACCGGGTGACCGCGGGGCCGGAAGGGGATCCGCGGCGCGACGCGCGGGCCGGTGCGGCACGCGCCCCACGGTGCCTCTCCCCCGTCCGCGCCGCAACCGGAGCGGACGGAGGAGGGGCGGCGGGGACCGCCGGGGCGGGAGGGCTCAGCGGAGGGAGTCGAGGAAGGCGGCGGCGGTGAAGAGCTCCACGCCCACGGTGATGGCGTGCTCGTCCACGTCGAAGTCGCCCTGGTGCAGGTCGCGCACGGTGCGCTCACCGGGAGGACGGACGCCGAGGCGGGCCATGGCGCCGGGGACGTGCTCCAGGTACCAGGAGAAGTCCTCGCCGCCCAGGCTCTGCTCGGTGCCCTCGACGGAGTCCGCTCCGCGCCGGGCGACCATGGCGTCGCGCAGCAGCGCGGCGGCCCCGGCCTCGTTGACGACCGGCGGGACGCCGCGCACGTAGTTGATCTCCGACTTGGCGCCGTGCAGGTTGGCCACCTCGTCGATGGCCGCGACCACGACGTCGGGGGCCTGCCGCCAGGCGTCCAGGTCGAGGCAGCGGACGGTGCCGGACAGCTCGGCGTGCTGCGGGATGACGTTGGGCGCGTGGCCCGACTCGATCCGGCCCCAGGTCACGGCGAGCCCGCTGCGGGTGTCGACGCGCCGGCCGACCAGGGCGGGCACGTCGGTGACGACGCGGGCGGCGGCGGTGACCAGGTCGGTGGTCAGGTGCGGGCGGGCGGTGTGGCCGCCGGGACCGTCGAGGGCGATCTCCAGCCGGTCGCAGGCCGAGGTGATGGGCCCCTCGCGCAGTCCGATCCGCCCGGCGTCGACCCGGGGGTCGCAGTGCACGGCGAGGATCCGTCCGATGCCGTCGAGCCCGCCGTCCTCGATGACCTCGGCGGCGCCGCCGGGCAGCACCTCCTCGGCGGGCTGGAAGATCAGCCGCACGGGCCGGGGCAGCAGGCCCTGGCGGTGCAGTTCGGCGAGGACCAGCCCGGCGCCGAGCACCACGGTGGTGTGCACGTCGTGGCCGCAGGCGTGCGCGCGGTCGGGCACGGTGGAGCGGTACGGGCACTCGGCCTTCATGTCGGGGATGGGCAGGCCGTCGATGTCGGCGCGCAGGGCGAGCATCGCCGAGTCGGTGCCGGCCTCGTGGTCCGCCCCGATGTCACAGATCACGCCGGTCCCGCTGGAGAGCACCCGTGGCCTCAGGCCGGCCCGCTGCAGCCGCTCCTTGATCGCGGCGGTCGTGCGGAACTCCTGGTGGCCGAGTTCCGGGTGCATGTGCAGGTCGCGGCGGAACGCGACGAGCTCGGCGCGCAGGGCCTCGGGCAGCGCGCCGGGGAGCACCGCTCCTCCGGGTAGATCGACCTCGGTCTCCAGTGACATCAGTGGTTTCACCCTTTGAAGGGTAGGGCTCCGGGGCTGTCGGCTGACCCTCGAGCAAGAAAAATCAGCCCGTTAGGGGAAGAAAACGCGGCTGCCCTACGCATAGCTGTCCGTCAGGATGGGTAAAATCCCCGCTTCTTTGCAAGGCAAAAGCCCCGTGACCTGCCGCGCCGTGACGTCGGTCACAGCCGCGTCACGGTTTCAGCACCCATCCACTCCTCCACGATTACCACGCTCGGCCCAGCTCACGCGGACCGGTTCATCCGGCGGACACCGGTTCCGCCGTCCGGGGCGGACCGGTGGCGGGTGCGCGCGCGTGGTCGGGGCGGGCCGACGGTGGGGTCCGGGCGGACCCGCGGCGGGTGCGCGGCGGGCCCGCGGCGGGGTCCGGAACGGCCGGCGGACGGCCTCCGGAGGGCGCGGACCCGACTCGGTCCCGTCCCGGAGGCGTGCTCCGGCGGCGCGGCGCCGGGGCCGCGCGGTCAGACCGCCGGTATCACCGACAGGTGGTGGGCGTCCTTCGCCGTGTCCGTGACGTTCGACAGGAAGCCCCGGGCCCGGGGGGAGGCGTTCCGGGTCAGCCAGGCGGGGTCGATGTCGCAGACCGCGACGGTGACCCCCGTGCCGGCCAGGGCGAGCGGGAGGGTGTGGACGACCGTGGAGGGGAAGCTGACGACGGTGCGGCCGATGGGGCCGCGGCGGGCCGTCAGCTCCAGGGGCAGTTCGGGCCGGACGACCTCCAGGCCCGTCCCGGCCGCCAGCCGGTGGAGTTTCTCCGTGCTCTCGCGGCGGTGGGCGAAGTAGCGGGCCGCCCCGTGGGCCGCGGCCAGGGACCGGACGGCCTCCAGGTAGGCGTCGGCGTCCACCACGCCGGTCTCCACCAGGGAGGTGCCCACCAGGTCGGCGCCCCTGGTGATGCGGGGCGGTCCGAAGCGGTCCCGGGTCCAGGCGAAGGTGTGGGCGGTGAGCGTGACGCCGGGCGGGGCCTGCTCGACCGGCATGGAGGAGAAGACCTCCACCCGGTGCGCGTCGTCCGGGGTGAGCCGGCGCCGGGCGACGGCCGACACCGGGGCGAGGAGCAGGTCCCGGGGGCCCGGACGGCCGCCCTTGCGGTGCCAGCGGACCAGGCGCTCGCCCCGGGCCAGCTGGCCGACGAACTCCATGGTCGCCGTGCCGTCGTCGACGACGACGAGGTCGCGGGCCCGGGTGATCGTCAGCAGGAGCTGGACGTACCGCGAGAAGGGGTCGCCGAGGACGACCCGGGAAGCCCGGCGGAGCGGGCCGGCCAGGCCGCCGATCGTCCGCAGCGGCGCGGCCGGTCCGCCCCTGGCCTCCTCCCAGCGGATCTCGTGGCCCTCCTCGCGGGCCAGTTCGGACATGCGGCGCAACTGGCCGCGCGTCATCGGGTCGACGGGGGACAGCACCACGAGGACGAGCCCCGCGCCGGGAGCGTGCGCGTGCGCCCACTCCAGCACGTTCAGCAGCTGTACCGGACTCTCGACGAAGGCGAGGGTGTGGGGGCCGGCCTTCCCGGCGCGAGGGCTCATCGACGTACGCCGTTCCCGTCTCGAGGGGGTGGGGGGTTCGGTGTGCTCAGACCGTCAGCGGTTCGCCCGCCGCCGCCGCGATCTCCGCCTCGGCGACCGCGCCGGGGACGCGGCGCAGCTTCTTCATCGGGCCCAGCTCGGACTCGTAGACCTTCTTCACGCCGTCGCCGAGGGACGCCTCGATGGTGCGGATGTCGCGGACGAGGCGGGCGAGGCCCTGCGGCTCGACGGAGGCGGCCTGGTCGGAGCCCCACATGGCGCGGTCCAGGGTGATGTGGCGCTCGACGAAGACGGCGCCGAGGGCGACGGCGGCCAGGGTGGTCTGCAGGCCGGTCTCGTGGCCGGAGTAGCCGATCGGCACGTTCGGGTACTCCTGCTGGAGGGTGTTGATCACCCGCAGGTTCAGCTCCTCGGCCTTCGCCGGGTAGGTGGAGGTGGCGTGGCAGAGCAGGATGTTCTCGCTGCCCAGGACCTCGACCGCGTGGCGGATCTGCTTCGGGGTGGACATGCCGGTGGAGAGGATGACCGTGCGGCCGGTGGCGCGCAGGGCGCGCAGCAGCTCGTCGTCGGTGAGGGAGGCGGAGGCGACCTTGTGGGCGGGGACGTCGAACTTCTCCAGGAAGGCGACGGCCTCGGTGTCCCACGGGGAGGCGAACCAGTCGATGCCCTTCTTCCTGCAGTAGGCGTCGATCTGGCGGTACTCGTCCTCGCCGAACTCCACGCGGTGGCGGTAGTCGATGTACGTCATCCGGCCCCAGGGGGTGTCGCGCTCGATGTCCCACTGGTCGCGCGGGGTGCAGATCTCGGGCGTGCGCTTCTGGAACTTGACCGCGTCGCAGCCGGCCTCGGCCGCGGCGTCGATCAGCTTGAAGGCGTTCTCGATGTCGCCGTTGTGGTTGATGCCGATCTCGCCGGTGACGTAGACGGGACGGCCGGGGCCGGCCTCGCGGGAGCCGAGGGTGCGGATGCGGGAGTTGTTCATGACAGGGGGTTTCCTTACGTGGGGAGGGAATCGAGAGAGGGACCGAGGATCCAGCCGGCGATCTCCCGGATCGCGCCGTCGCCGCCGGGGAGGGAGGTGACCGCGCGTGCGGCGCCGCGTACGACGTCGTGGGCGCTCGCGACCGCCACGGGCCAGCCGACGAGGGCGAAGCACGGGAGGTCGTTGACGTCGTTGCCGACGTAGAGCACGCGCTCCGGCGCGATGCCCTGCTCCTCGCACCACTGCTTGAGTGCGAGGTCCTTGCGGTCGACGCCGTGCAGCACGGGCAGCCTCAGCTTGCGCGCGCGGGCGGCGACGACCGGGTTCTGCTCCGTGGACAGGATCAGGAGCTTCAGGCCGCTCCTGCGCAGGGCGGCGATGCCGAGGCCGTCGCCGCGGTGCACGGCGACGAACTCCTGTCCGGTGGAGTCGATCAGCACCCGGTCGTCGGTCTGGGTGCCGTCGAAGTCGAGGACGACCGCGTCGACGTCGTCGGCGGTCGGGAGGGCGCCGGGCCGGTGCGCGTCGAAGAGGGGCGCGAGGGCGCGGGCCCGGGCGAGGTCGTGCGGGTCGTCTATCTCCAGCACGCGGGCCGGGTCGGTGCGCACGAGCTCGGTGCGGCCGAAGAAGCGGTGCCGGTGCTCGCGGAAGCCGGCCGCGTCCATGGCGTAGGCGGCGCCGGTCTCCAGCAGGTCCTGGGGGCGGTCCTGGCGGCGGGGGCGGAAGGACTTGTCGTGGTTGACGCCGTGACCGCCGCCGGGGACCGTCCCGTCGGTGGCACCGGGGGCGTCGGCGGCGTCCCGCCAGAGGAAGCCGTGGAAGGGGGCTACGGTGACGGCGGTGTCCGCGCCCCGGTCGGCGACCGCGCCGGCCACGCCGTCGACGTCCTCGCTCAGCAGGAAGGGACTGGTGCACTGCACGAGCAGGACGACGTCCACCGGGGCGCCGTGCAGGGCCTCGTGGGTCTCCAGGGCGTGCAGGACGGCGGCCTCGGAGGTGGCGGTGTCGCCGGCGATGGCGGCGGGCCGCAGCACGACCTCGGCGCCGGCCTGCCGGGCCGCGGCGGCGATGGCGCGGTCGTCGGTGGAGACCACGACGTCGGTGACGTACCGGGCGGCGCGGCACTCGCGCACGGCCCGCGCCACCAGGGGAACGCCGCCGACGGGGGCGAGGTTCTTCGCGGGCACTCCCTTGGAGCCGCCGCGCGCGGGGATCACGGCGAGCACCCGGCGCTCCCCCGGCCGGTCGGCCGCGTCCGGGCGGGGGGTGCCTCCGGCGGCGCCCTGGCCCGTCGGCGGGTGGGACATGGGATCAGCTCCTCGAGCGGGGATCGGGTGGGGGAACGGGGCGGTCACAGCTCGCCCATCCGGCGGATCACCGGGGCCACGCGCTGCACGCCGTGCCGGTAGGCGCCGCGCGCCGCCCGGCGCACGATCTGCCGGACCGGCCCGGGCTCCCGGTCGGCGGTGGGCGCGCCGGGCAGCGGGGCGCCGTCCGGGCCGAGGTGGTGGCGGGCGAGGATGCCGGGCAGGTAGCCGGGCGCGGTGACGGGCGTGTAGTACGGGGCCAGCGGCGGCAGTCCGCCGGGCCGGCCGAGCAGTTCGGCGATGCGGGCGCGGGCGGCGTCGAAGGCGGTGGCGTAGGAGTCCCCTTCGGCGGCGACGCCCTGCCGGGCCACCCACCGCGCGTCGGGCTCCGGGCGGTGCCCGGCGTCGAGCCGGTCCCAGGAGGCGAGGCAGCCGGAGCCGACGAAGTGGTGGTTGCCGAGCGCCTCGCGCACCCCGAGGTCGGTGAGGACCGCGGTCGGGATGCGGCGGTGCAGCGACTCCAGCGCGGCGGTGGAGCTGACGGTGACCAGCAGGTCGGTGCGGTCGAGGACTTCGCCCATGTTTCCGTACACCAGGCGGAAGTTGGGCGGCGGGTCGAGCCGCTGCACCAGCTTCTGGTACGGCAGCTCCTCTATGTGCGTGGTGTGTTCACCCGGCTTGGAGCGCAGCTTGAGCAGCACCTCGCGCTCGGGGTGCCTGCGGGCGTGCTGGATCAGGCGGTCCAGCAGGTACGTGCGGTCCCTGCGGCTGTCCGGCACCGAGGGCTGGGCGGCGAAGACCACCGTGTAGGGGTCGTGTTCGCCGGTGTAGGGGTCCCCGCCGAGGAAGGGCAGCGCGACCTCGGTCACCGAGGAGGCGTCGGCGCCCACGCCCTCGTACACGGCGCGGAACCGGTCCGCGTCCTGGCGGGAGTTGGCCAGCACGAGGTCGGCGCCGTGGCGCAGCAGCAGGCCGTCGGCGAGCTTCTCGTAGACGACGCCGACGTACCCGGTGACGACGACGGGCCGCCGCGGGCGGTCCTCCCACACCCGTCCGAGGCCGTGCAGCATCGCCTGCACACCGCCGCCGACCAGGGCGAGCACGAGGACGTCGCAGGGTTCCTCGCGCATCGCGCGCAGGAACTCGGCGGCGGTGACCTCGCGGAGCGAGTCCGCGCGGACGCCGACCTCGCCGAGCTGGCGGGCGGTGGGGGTGGCGCGGCCCCGCAGCAGGTATCCGTCCAGGCGGAGGCCGGCACCGGCCGGGTCCCCCGGGTCCCCGGGTCCCGCCGACGCGACGCGGTTCGCGGTGAGCGCGCCCCATTTCCACCGGGTGTCGGAATCCGCGAGAACCGCCACCCTGAGGGGCTTCGTTGCACTTGCTGGCACGCCGAAGACGCTAGGAAGCCATTTCTAGGAATGGCCGAACCGCGACGCAACGAGAAGTTAACAACACCCCACCGCAAGCCGAATCGGCTTTTCGAACCCCCGGGAATGCGCGGGATGCACCGATCCGACACACCGCGTTCACCTCCCGTACGGCCACCGGAAAGCTGTCGCGCCGGGTCCGCCTCCTAGCCTTCAAAGGTGCCAAAGCTTTCCGTGATCGTGCCGTTCTACAACGTGCAGCAATACGCCCCGGACACTTTGAGGAGCCTGCGTGCGAACGCGCGGAGCGACTTCGAGTTCGTCCTGGTCGACGACCATTCCGAGGACGAGACGCCGGCGATTCTCGAGCGGGCGGCCGAGGAGCTTTCCCGTGTCGCCCAGGTGCGTCACATCCGCCACGAGGAGAACGGGGGTCTCGCCACCGCCCGCAACACCGGGCTCGACGCGGCGCGGGGCGAGTTCCTCGCCTTCCTCGACGGTGACGACTGGCTCGCCCCCGGCTACCTGGAGGAGCTGGTGACGGCCATCGAGGAGACGGGCTGCGACTTCGTGCGCACCGACCACGTGCAGACCAACGCCCGTGCCCGGTCCGTGCACCGAGTGCCGCACGGCCGCCGGAACGAGGTGCTGGACCCGCGGGACGCGATCCTGCCCGCCGACCGCTCGACCTCGGTGGACTACGCCTACGCCTGGGCGGGCGCCTTCCACCGGCGGCTGCTGGAGCGGGGGCTGCTGCACTTCACGGACGGGCTGCGCACGGCCGAGGACCGGCCGTGGATCTGGCGGCTGCACCGGGAGGCGGAGTCGTTCGCGGTGATCGGCCTCCTCGGTGTGTTCTACCGGCGCGGGGTCTCCTCCTCCCTCACCCAGATCGGCGACGTCCGCCAGCTCGACTTCATCCGCGCCTTCGACCAGGTGGTCGAGGAGACGGCCGCGGACCGCGACGCCGACCGGCTGCTGCCCAAGGCGGTGCGGACGTACTGCGCGATCATCGCGCACCACCTCTCGAACCAGGACCGGTTCGAACCGGCCGTGGCCAAGCGGCTGCGGGTGATGAGTGCGGCGGCGCTGAGGCGCATGCCGCAGGACCTGCTCGGCGACGTACTGGAGACCATGGACGTGGAACGTTCCGTCACGCTGCGGAGGCTGCGGCGCCGGGCCGTCCCGGGAGAGGCGGTCGCCTGATGCCCCGCACCACGCAGATCTTCTGCGCCTCGACCCTGTACGGCGCGGCCACCCTGGCCGCGGCGATCGAGTCCGACCTCTTCCCGGAGGCGGACCGCCGGCTGCTGCTGGTGTTCAACAACGCGGCGACACCGGAGACCACGCCGGCCCTGGACGAGATGCCGGGCTTCGCGGCGCTGGACGAGCACTTCGACGCGGTGCTGTCCTGGAACGAGGTCATCCGCCCCTTCCACCCGGGCGCCTGGTCCCCGCGCCCCGACGACATACCGCTGTTCGAGCGGTACCTCCGGCTGCTGTGGGGGCTGGGCGACGACCGGGTGGCGCTGGTCCTGGAGTCCCTCCAGGTCAGCCCGGCCCTCACGGTGGCGCAGCTGTTCACCGACGCCCCGATCGACGTCTACGCCGACGGCCTGATGAGCTACGGCCCCACCCGCAACAAGCTGGACCCGCTGGTCGGCACGCGGGTGCGGCGACTGCTGCACCTGGACCTGGTGCCGGGGCTGACGCCGATGCTGCTGACCGAGTTCGGCGTGCCGGCGCAGGTGGTGCCGACGCAGACGTTCCTCAAGGTGCTGGGCCGGCTGGGCGCCGGGCTGCCCGCCCTGCCCGAGGGCGCGGCGCTGCTGCTCGGCCAGTACCTGTCGGCCCTGGAGATCCTCTCCGCGGCGGAGGAGGAGGACCTGCACGTGCGCATGGTGCGCGGGGCCGTCGCACGCGGGCACCGCGCGATCGTCTTCAAGCCGCACCCGACCGCCCCGGCCCGCTACGGCCGCGCCCTGGAGGCGGAGGCCGAAAGGCTCGGTGTGGAGCTCACCGTCCTGGACACCCCCGTGCTCGCCGAGGTGCTGTTCGAACGGGCCGCTCCCGCGCTGGTCGTGGGCTGCTTCTCCACCGCCCTGTTCACCGCGTCCGCGCTCCACGGCCTGCCGGTCGCCCGGATCGGCACCGAGACGCTGCTGGAGCGGCTGACCCCCTATCAGAACAGCAACCGGATCCCGGTCGTCCTCGCCGACGCGCTGCTGCCGGACCTGGAGGGCAGGGCGGGCGAGGAGGCCGTCCCGGCCGACACGCTCACCGATCTGGTGACGGCGGTCGGCTTCACCATGCAGCCGCGGATGCACCCGGGGCTGCGCCCGGCCGCGGAACGCTACCTGTCCCGCTCCTACGGGCCGCGCACCCGCCGTTACTTCAGGCGCAAGCGGCTCACCTCGCTGGGGCTGCCCGGCGGTGTCCCGGAGCGGCTGGCGTTCCTGCCCCACAACTCCACGGCACGCCGGGTGGTGCGGCGGGCGCGGGCGCTGCGCAAGGCGGCGCGGCGGCGCTGAGCCCGCCGCGGCGGGCGGGACGGGGGAATGCGGCGGGGGGCGCGACGAGCGAGTGCGTTTCCTTCCGGGGGTTGTCGCGGGGAATCCGGAAAGGCGGGGGAATCCGGGGAAAAGGAAAGGTGAACTCGTCACGTCCGGACGGGGAATGGTGGGCCCGCCGTGCGGGCGGCGCCCGTGAATCGGACTAGCGTGCTCCTGAATCCGTCAGAAACCATCACTCCAGGGGATTTCCTTGACCAGCACGATCGCCCGCCCGGTGCCCGACGCGACCCGGCGGGCGAAGCCGGGGGAACCCCGGGGCGGAACACGGCTGCGGGCCCTGGACGGACTGCGTCTGGTCGCCGCCCTGATGGTCGCGGTCTACCACTACGGCGGCCGCGGCGGCGAGGTCGCCGAAGCGTGGGGAAGCTCGCCCAAGACGCAGTTCCCCACCCTGCACACCCTTTTCGCCTACGGCTGCCTGGGTGTGCAGGTCTTCTTCGTGATCAGCGGATTCGTCATCTGCATGAGCGGCTGGGGCCGGCCGTTGACCGCGTTCTTCGCGTCCCGCGCCTCCCGTCTCCTGCCCGCGTACTGGGCCGCGGTCGTTCTCGTGACGGCGGTGTTCGCCCTGCCCGTGGTCGCCTACGAGGCCGTCTCGCCCAGCGACGCGCTGGTGAACCTGACGATGCTGCAGCAGCCGCTCGGCGCGGACCGGGTGCTGGGGGTGTGCTGGACGCTGTGGGCGGAGATCCGCTTCTACGCGCTGTTCGCGCTGTGCGTGGTGCTGCCCGGTGCGAGCCGTCGGCGCGTGATCCTGTTCTGCGCGCTGTGGACCCTGGCGGCGGCGATCGCCCAGGGCGTCGACGAACCGCTGCTCGACCTGGTCCTGATGCCCGAGTACGCCCCGTTCTTCGTCGGCGGCATCGGCCTGTACCTCGTCCACCGCGACCGGCGGGACGCCTACGCGTGGGGCATCGTCGGCGTGAGCTGGCTGATCGGCCAGCACCACGCGGTCCGGGAGCTGTGGCACGCGCCGAGCGCGGACGCCTTCTCGAACCGGACCTCGTTCGGGATCGTGCTCGTGGTGACGCTCGGCTTCGTCGCGGTCGCCGCGATCGCGCTGGGGTGGCTGAACCGGGTGAACTGGCGCTGGCTGACGGTGGCGGGGGCGCTGACGTACCCGTTCTACCTGGTGCACGAGCACCTCGGCTGGGTGGTGATCCAGGGGCTGCACCGCGGCCTCGGCCTGGCGTCGGCCTGGACCTTCGCGCTCACGGTCGTCTCGATGCTGCTGCTCGCCTGGCTGCTGCACCGCTGCGTCGAGAAGCCGCTGACGCCGAAGCTGCGGGCGGCGCTCTCCGGACGGCGCTGAGCGGGCCGGGAGGGAAGCGGCACGGCTCCCCTCCCGGCCCGCTCCGCCGCCCGCGTCCCGTCGGGGAACCGCCGGCGGGAGAAGGAGCGTGCGGGATCAGTCCAGGGGCAGGGGAGCCGGATCCGCCGGTCCCGCTCCCTCGACGCGGAAGGTGTCGGCGTGCTCCAGCGTGAAGCGCTCCCAGCCCGCGACGCTGTCCGAGCGGGCGCGCAGCAGCCCCGCGTCCTCCCCGGTGTAGTTGGCTTCCACGGTGACGTACTTGCCGTTCGCCTGCGACCGCAGGGCGTACCTCCGGTCCCCCTGCGGCACCAGCGTGTACGACTCCCACCCGCCCGTGACGGACGCGCTGCGGGCGCGCAGCATCCCCGCGTGGGCGCCGGTCTGGTTGAGCTCGGTGCTGACGAAGAGGCCGTTGGCCTCGGACCGGAGCGCCACCGTCGTTCCGCCGTCGCGCGTGTGGAGCGTGAACTGCTCCCAGCCCGCGACGCCGTCGCCGCGGGCCTGCAGCCTGCCCGCGTGCCGGTCGGCGGCGTTCAGTTCCGCGGACACGTACTTGCCGTTCGCCTGCGCCTTCAGGGACCAGCGGGCCACCCGGGCCCCGATCCAGTCCGTGATGTCGTCCAGGCGGGTCCCGACGGCACCGCGGCGGGTCTCCTCGGAACCGAGGCACCCGCCCTGCCAGGAACGGCTGCTGACGGCGACCAGCACATCGCCGGCGGCGCCGGCCCGGACCGCCGGGCCGCCCGCGTCCCCCTTGCAGACCGCGGCGCCGTCCCGGCCGTCGACGTCCAGTTCCGTCCCCCGCACGCCGGTGACGGTGAACCCCCCGACGTGCGGCCGGTCGGGCACCCACTCGTCCGCGGTGCGGCCGTGGCCGGCGACGGACAGCTCCTCGCCCTCGGCGGGGGCCACCGCGCCGAGGGCCACCGGGGTCACGCCCCACACCGACGAGGACAGCCGCGCCAGCACGAGGTCCCGGTCGGCGCGGGGGACCAGTTCGACGACCTCGCGCACCTGGCCGGGCGTTTCCGGGCCGGCGCTCCCGACGGTGACCACGGTGCGCAGGGAAGGCGCTCCGGCGGCGAGGGAGGCGTACCGGCCGGGGTCGTCGGTGAAGCAGCTCGCCGCCGTGACGACCCATCGCGCCTCGATGAGCGCGCCCGAGCAGGAGCGTTCCGTGTCGCCCACCTCGATCCTCGCGAGGTAGGGCATCTCCCCGGGGCCGGCCGGGTCGCCCACGGTCGCCCGGGCCGGGCCGGCGACGAGTGTCCCCGCCGCGACCAGCACACCGGCGAACCACGCGCCGTACCTCTTCGCCCCGCGCGGGCGCGTCCCCCCGCCCGGACCTGACGACGGTCTTCTCCTGCGGTTGTCGGATTCCTTCACTTCCTGCTCCTGTTCCGTCTCCACTGCTCCCCCTTGCGAACGGGAGGAAGCCGGGAAAGTGAAGTGCACCGGGCTTTCCCCCGGGTGAACTGCGCGAGGCGGTGCGGCGAATGACGGCCCGCGGGCGGGAACGCGTGGCGGGACGTCCTGCGGGCCGGTGCTACCCGGGCGGAAGCGGACCGGGGGGGGGGGGGGGGGGGGGGGGGGGGGGGGGGGGGGGGGGGGGGGGGGGGGGGGGGGGGGGGGGGGCTCGGCGTGACTAGGGCGCACCACGCACGCCC
>NZ_JBVITR010000036.1:47036-54410 GCF_055574875.1 Streptomyces sp. NPDC034670 | reverse complement strand
TCCTCCTCCCCCCCTCTCCCTCTCTCCCCCCCCCCCCCCCCCCCCCCCGCCCAGCGCTTCCCCCCCCCCCCCCCCCCCCCCCCCCCCCCCCCGCGAAGGGCGCTACGCGCTCGCCAGCGACAGCTTCACCGCGAACCCCAGGAACAGCGCGCCCGCCGCCGAGGTGGCCCCCGCCGACAGCCGCCGCCGACGGCGGAACGCGGCGGCGAGCCGGGTGCCGCCGAAGATCAGCGCGCTGAGGTAGAGGGCGCTGGCGAGCTGGAGGAGGGCGCCGAGGAACAGGAAGGACAGCGCGGGGTGGGCGTAGCCCGGGTCGACGAACTGCACGAGGAAGGCGACGCAGAACAGGATCGCCTTCGGGTTGAAGAGGCTGATGACCAGGGCCTGGCGGAAGGGCCGTTCCGCGGCGGCGGCCGGGGGGCCGGCCGCGTCGTCCTCCCGGCGCGTCCGCCACATCGCCCAGGCGGCCCGGAGCATGCCGACGGCCAGCCAGGCCAGGTATCCGGCGCCCAGGAACTTCACGACCCCGAACAGGACGGCGTTCGCCTGGAGCAGCGAGGCGGCTCCGGCGGCCGACAGCGTCATCAGGACGGCGTCCCCGCACCAGACACCGGCCGCGGCCGTGTATCCGGCCCGCACGCCGCGCCGGGCGGCGACGGAGAGGACGTACAACGAGTTGGGGCCGGGGAGCAGCACGATGAGGATGAGGCCCGCCAGGTAGGCGGGCAGGTCGGTGACGCCGAGCATGACGAGAAGTCTCGCACGGGGGAGCGCCACCGCGCTCCTGTGTTCCGACCGGTGAGAGGGGGTCCGCGCGGGCGCTCAGAACGCGTCGCCGGGCACGTACGTCCCCCACACCTCCCGCAGCGCGTCGCACACCTCGCCGACGGTGGCGCGGGCCCGCAGGGCGTCCTTCATCGGGTACAGGACGTTGTCCTCGCCCCCGGCGGCCTTCCTCAGGGCGGTCAGCGCGGTGTCCACCGCCCGCCGGTCGCGCTCCGCGCGCAGCCGGGCGAGGCGTTCGGCCTGCCGGGCCTCGATGGCGGGGTCGACCCGCAGGGGCTCGTAGGGCTCCTCCTCGTCGAGCTGGAAGCGGTTGACGCCGACCACGACCCGCTCCCCGGAGTCGGTCTGCTGGGCGATGCGGTAGGCGGAGCGCTCGATCTCGCTCTTCTGGAAACCGCGCTCGATGGCCTCGACCGCGCCGCCGAGGTCCTCGACCTTCCGCATCAGCTCCAGTGCCGCGGCCTCGACGTCGTCGGTCATCCGCTCGACGGCGTAGGAGCCGGCGAAGGGGTCGACGGTCGCGGTCACGTCCGTCTCGTGGGCGAGGACCTGCTGGGTGCGCAGGGCGAGGCGGGCGGACTTGTCGGTCGGCAGCGCGATCGCCTCGTCGAAGGAGTTGGTGTGCAGGGACTGGGTGCCGCCGAGCACCGCCGCGAGGCCCTGCACGGCGACGCGGACCAGGTTCACCTCCGGCTGCTGGGCCGTCAGCTGCACGCCCGCGGTCTGGGTGTGGAAGCGCAGCATCAGCGACCTGGGGTTCTTGGCGCCGAACTCCTCCCTCATCACCCGCGCCCAGATCCGGCGCGCGGCGCGGAACTTGGCGACCTCCTCCAGGATCGTGGTGCGGGCGACGAAGAAGAACGACAGCCGGGGCGCGAAGTCGTCCACGTCCATGCCGGCCGCGACCGCCGTGCGGACGTACGCGATGCCGTCCGCGAGGGTGAACGCGATCTCCTGCGCCGGGGAGGCCCCGGCCTCGGCCATGTGGTAGCCGGAGATCGAGATCGTGTTCCACCGGGGGATCTCGGCCCGGCAGTACTTGAAGATGTCCGCGGTCAGCCGCAGGGAGGGCCTGGGCGGGAAGATGTACGTCCCGCGCGCGATGTACTCCTTCAGCACGTCGTTCTGGATCGTGCCGGTGAGCTGGTGCGCGCTCACGCCCTGCTCCTCGGCGACCAGCTGGTAGAGCAGGAGCAGCAGGGCGGCGGGGGCGTTGATCGTCATCGACGTGGAGACCCGGTCCAGCGGGATCCCGCCGAACAGCACCCGCATGTCGTCGATCGAGTCGACGGCCACGCCCACCTTGCCGACCTCGCCGTGCGCGAGCGGGGCGTCGGAGTCGTGGCCCATCTGGGTGGGCAGGTCGAAGGCGACCGACAGGCCCGTCGTGCCGTGGGCGATCAGCTGCCGGTACCGGGCGTTGGACTCCGCCGCGGTGCCGAAGCCGGCGTACTGGCGCATCGTCCAGGGCCGGCCGGTGTACATCGTCGGGTACACGCCCCGGGTGAAGGGGTACGACCCCGGCGCGCCCAGCTTCTCGGCCGGGTCCCAGCCCTCAAGCGCCTCCGGCCCGTAGACCGGTTCGATGGGCAGTCCGGACTCCGACTCGCGCGCCATGTGTGATGCCTCCCGCTGAGCAGTGCCGCTCGGCCCGCTCGCCGCCGTTCACCGGCCGCTCGCCGGTACGGACCGATCCTCCGACGGAGGGTAGCGGTGCGCGCACGGCCCGGTGGAGGGGCGCACGCTGGGACCTTCCTCACAGCCTCGGTGGGGCCCCGCTCACAGCGTCCGCCCCGGCGGCCGTCTTCCGGTCACTCACCACCATGCCCCGTGGTTCGGCCGCGGTCACCTCCGGGGAACATCCCGGTGGACGGCCGGGGCGACCACCGGTGGGACGAGGGGGACGAGGGGGCTTACGTGCGTGACACGGGCATGAGGGCTTGCGGGCGCGGGGCGGGCAGGGGGAGGTCACGCGTCGCCCTGGCGGCGCTGGCCGCCCTGGCGGGCGGCGCGGCGGGCTGCACGGTGCAGCCCGTCGGCGCGGACGGCGGCAGGCCGCCGGTGCACGTCGAGCTCCCGGGCGGGACGCCGCCGGCGTCCCGTGCCCCGGACGGCGGCGGGAGTCCCCCCGGCGCCGGTGACGACCGGCCCGGCACCGTCCCGGCGCAGCGGCCCCCGCGCGTGCTGTGGTCCCCCGGCGACTCCGGCCGCGACGTCCGCGAACTCCAGGCGCGGCTGCGTCAGGTCGCCTGGCTCCTCCACGGGCCCACCGGGACGTACGACGGACCGACGGAGGAGGCGGTGAGGGGCTTCCAGGGCAAGCGCGGACTGCCGCGGACCGGCCGGACCGACACCGTCACCTGGCAGCGGCTGCTCGCGATGACGCGCGAACCGGGCCGGTGGGAGCTCTACCTGATGGGCGGCCAGCCGGCCGACGCCCCGGACGCGCGCTGCACGACCGGGCGCGTGCTGTGCATCAGCAAGTCGAGCCGCACGCTCCGCTGGATGGTGGACGGGCGGACGGTGTCGACGATGCCCGTCCGCTTCGGCTCGGAGTACACCCCGACCCGGGAGGGCGTCTTCCGCGTCTACTGGAAGTCCCGGCACCACGTGTCCACGCTCTACGACTCGCCCATGCCGTACGCCATGTTCTTCAGCGGCGGACAGGCCGTGCACTTCTCGGCCGACTTCGCCGCGCGCGGCTACGCCGGTTCCTCGCACGGCTGCGTCAACGTCCGGGACGAGGCGGCGATCGCCCGGCTGTACGCGCAGGTGCGCACGGGCGACAAGGTCGTCGTGCACCGGTGAGACGCGCGGGGGCCGCCCCGGCGCGGGACGAGGGGGGGAGGGGTGCGAGGGGCGGGGGGGGGGGGGGGGGGGAGGGGGGGGGGGGGGGGGTGGGGGGGGGGGGGGGGGGGGGGGGGGGGGGAGGGCGACCGCCCCCCCCCCCCCCCCCCCCCCGCCGGGATGCACGAGCCGTGGGTACGGGGGGAACCCCGGCTCCGTGCGACAGCCGATGACCAGTCGGCTCACTCATTACTGCGCCGCGGCGGCCGAAAACGTCACACCCGGCGGCGAGGAGACCGGAGAGGACGGAAGAACAGCAGGTCAGAGCCTCTGCGGAGTCCGGTCGGCCGGTGTCCCGGGGCGGCGGCACGACCGTCGCCGCCGTCCTCACCCCTCGTTGCCCCTGCCGCTCCCGCCGCCCTTTCCGTTCGGCCGGCCCTTTTCGCTCTTCCCGCCCTCGCCCTCACCGGCCTCGCCGGACCTGCCGCCGTTGCCGTTCCTTCCGGCCTGACCGCCGCCCTCGCCCCCGCTGCCGCCGTTGTTGCCGTTGCCGTTGCCGTTGCCGTTGTTGCCGTTGCCGTTGTTGCCGTTGCCGTTGTTGTCGCCGCTGCCGCCGTTGCCGTTGTCGTTGTTGCCGTTGTTGCCGCCGTTGCCCTGGCGGGCCTCGCCGTCGGCGCGCTTCCCGGCCGCGGAACCGGTGCCGGCGCCGGTGGCGGACAGGACGTCCTCGCAGTACGTGCCGACGCGGGAGGGGCCGCCCGCCGCACCCTCGACGAGGCGCTTGCGGTCGCCGCCCAGCCCCTTGCCGTCCCGCAGGTCCCGGCAGGCCGAGACGACCTGCTGCCAGCCGCGTCCGGCACGGGCCGCGAAGTCATCGGCGTCCGGGCCGGGCCTGCCCGGTCCGCCCGCGTCCTCGCCCTCCGGCGCGCCCGGCCCGTCCGGAGCGATGCCCCGGGAGTCCCGGCCCGCGCCGCCCCCGGGTGCGTCCTCGCCGGGTGCGGCCGTCCTCGGCGGGGACGACGGCGGGGGGTGCCCGGAAGGGTCGCCGGTGGCCGTGACGGAGGCGTCCGGACCGGGCGCCGAGCCGCCGGACGGGACCGGCAGGATTCCGGTTCCGGCCAGGGTCGCGGCGCCGCCGACCAGGCCGGCCGCCAGCGCGGCGGCCAGCCCGAACCGCAGGAGACGTGCCCGGCGGGGTCCTCCTCCGGCTCCGGAACGGTCGCCGCGCGGGGGGCCGAGCCGGATCAGCCCGGCGTCGGAGGGCCCGGCTCCGGCGGGGCGGCCGGCGTCCGCGTCCGGGGCGGCCCCCTCTCCGCGCCCCTCGCGCCCTTCCCGCTCCTCGCGCGCGGCACGGAAGGCGGCCAGGGCGGCGGCCTCACCGGGGAGTTCCCCGCCGTCCGGCGGAGGCGGGGCGGACAGCGCGCCGAGCGTCCCGGCGAGCCGTTCGGCCCGGTCACGAGCGGCGGGATCGGCAGTTCCGGGTGGCTCTCCGCTCAACAGACGTTCCGCCGTCTCACGGTCCAGCCACCTGTACTGCTCGTCGGCCATCACATGTCCTTCTGCGTCCGCGCTCGCATCCGCGTCACACCCGCGGACGTCACCGTACGACGGCGCGGCCCCCTCTGGGGCGGAAGGGCGCCGAGCGCCCCGGCGGATTCCGGATGGCCCTCCGGATCGTCACCGAGCAGCTCGGCCAGCCGTTTCAGGCCGCGGTGCGCGGCCGTCCGCACGGCGCCCGGGCGTTTGCCCAGCGTCTCGGCGGCGGTCTTCGCGTCGAGCCCCACGACCACGCGCAGCACGACGGCCTCGGCCTGGTCCTGCGGCAGCCGGCCGATGAGGGAGAAGGCGCCGTCGGTGGCCAGTGCCTCGATGGCCTCGCCCGCGGTGTCGGACTCGGCGGCCCGTCCGGCCAGTTCGGTCTCGTCGCCGCCGATCGCGGGACGGCGCCCGCGCATGCGGATGTGGTCCAGCGCGCGGTTGCGGGCGATCCGGGCGGCCCAGCCGCGGAACCGGTCCGCGTCACCGGTGAACCGCTCCAGGTCACGGGCGATCTGCAGCCACGCCTCGGACGTCACGTCCTCGGCGTCGGGCTCGCCGACGAGCGTCCGCACGTACCCCAGCAGCCGCGGGTGCACGGCGCGGTACACCGTCCGGAACGCGGTCTCGTCCCCGTCCTGTGCCGCACGCACCGCGGCGGTCAGTTCCGCGTCGTCCCCCAGCACCGCGCGCGCCCTTCTGCGCCCCAGCCGGCTCCGCTCTCGCGGACCGGGCTCTCGCTGTCGTGGTTCCTCGGTTGGTCGTTGCCGTCTCGGGGCCACGGTGGCGTTGTGGTCGTCTGCCCTCCGTGACCTGGCGCGAAAGGCACGTTACGACCTGAAACCTGTCTCCGTCCATGTCCGTCCAAGATGCAACTAACCCGTGACACGACGAGGTGTGACAGAAAGAGCACGCCCGGCGCTGTAGGGAGTACGGGCCGCCGCGCGGCCCGTGCCGCGCGACGGCCGGGGCCTCTCCTGTGGGGGGTGGCGGCCCCGGCCGTTGCCATGGCGGCGGCGTCGCGAGGGCGTCCGCGCGGACCTCTGCGGCACGGGGGCGCGCCTGACGCCGGATCCCTTGTTCCCCTGCTCGCGGGGGGGGTCTCAGCACGTCACGGACGGTCGGCGCCCGGCTGGGCGGACCGGCCCCGGCGGCTGTCCGGGCCGCTCCCCGCCGCACCGGCGGCGCCCGGGGCGCCGGCGGACCCGCCCGCGCCGGAGGCACCGCCGCCCCGGGCGCCGCCCGCGTTGCCCGGGGTGCCGTCGCGCGCGTCGCCGGGGGCGCCGTCCCCGGCCCGGCCTGCCTCGCCGGTGTTCCCCCGCGGTGCCGGGGAGCCTCCGGGCCCTGTTCCGGCCGTGGCCCGTTCCCACCCCTCGGCACAGGACGCGTCGGCCTCCGCCCCGCCGCCCGCGGCCGCCTCGGGCGGCGTCGCGCCGCGCCCCTCGGCCCGCGCGCGGGCCGGGCAGCGCGCCTCGGTGTCCCGGGCCGCGGCGGACCGGTCCGGGCCGGTGGCGGCGGGCCCCGGACCGGTGGGCCCCGCGGCGGGTCCCCCGGTGGACGGGCGGGGCGGGGCGAAGGTGCGTCCGCCGTCCGGGGCGGGGCCGTCCGTGCCCGGTCCCGGCGCGCCGATCCCGGCGACCGCCACCCCGCCGAGGGCGAGGCCGCCGAGCAGCACGGAGAGCACGACCCGCACCGGCCGGCCCCCGAACCGCCGGCGGCGGGGCCGCCAGTCGTCCCGGCGCCGGGTGCGCGCGCGGCGCCCTCCCGCCGCCCGGGCGGCCCGGAAGGCGGCGACGGCCCGCTGCTCGGCGGCGTCGTCGACGGCGTCCCGGACCAGCGCGGCGGCGAGCAGCGGTGCGAGGGCGGCGGGGTCCACGGCGGGGCGGCCGGAGGCGCCGGAGACGGGGTCGCGCCGTCCGGCCGTGCGGTGCCCGGGCGGTGCGCCCTTAAAGCGCGCACGCCGGCGACCGGCCGGACCGCCGTCGCTCTGCCGTTCGCCCATGTCCGTTCCCGTCCCTGCTCGCTCAGCCCGCCGGCCCGCCGGGCCCGTGCGGTCCCTGCGGGCGGGCCGTCCCGCCCGGACCAAGGCATACGTTCCGGGCGTCCGGCCTGTTCAGTCCACCGTTCCGGGCGGACCGGCGCGGGCCGCCCGGGGCCGGCCGGGGGGGGGGGGGGGGGGGGCCCCCCCCCCCCCCTCCCCCCCTCCCCCCGGAGTGTCGGTTGGGTAACCCCAAGTCCGGGGGAACCCCCTCCTCCCGAACCACG
>NZ_JBVITR010000036.1:0-47026 GCF_055574875.1 Streptomyces sp. NPDC034670 | reverse complement strand
CCGGCCCTCTCCCCAGGACCCGTCCCCCCCCCCCCTCCCCCCCCCCCCCCCCCCCCCCCGCCCCCCCCCCCCCCCCCCCGGGGCCGGCCGGCGGGCGGGGCGCCGTCGCCCCGCCCGCCGTGTCCGCCGTCCCGGCGGCCGTTCATGTCGACTCACCCAGCGTCGGCGGCCCCTCATCCGTCACACCGTCGGCGCCCAGCCGCTCGGCCAGGCGCTTCAGCCCCCGGTACGCGGCCGTCCGGACCGCCCCCGGCCGCTTGCCGAGGACACGGGCGGCGGCGGGACCGTCGAGACCGACGACCACCCGCAGCAGCACGGCCTCGGCCTGGTCCCGCGGCAGCTCGCCGACCAGTGCCAGGGCCTGTTCGGTGGACAGGGCCTCCATGGCCTGGTCGTGGGTGCTCTGCGGACCGGGCAGCTCCAGCACGTCCTGCTCCAGGGCCGACGGCCGGGGCCGCACCCGCTGCCGGCGCAGGTGGTCCAGGGCCCGGTGCCGGGCGATGGTCGCCGTCCAGCCCCGGAAGCCGGCTCCGTCGCCCCTGAACCGCCCCAGGTCCCGGGCTATCTCCAGCCAGGCGTCGGACGCCACGTCCTCGGCGTCGTCCCCGACCAGCCCGCGCACGTAGGCGAGCAGCGCGGGGTGCACGAGCCGGTAGGCCGCGGCGAAGGCGGCCTCGTCCCCTTCCTGGGCCCGCGCGACGGCCGCGCCCAGTTCCCCGTCGTACGCCTGTGCGCGGCGGGGTTCCCTTCCGTGGCCCAAGAACCGTCCTCGTCCGTACCGAGCGCGGAGCGCGTCCGCCCGGCGCGAACGCGTCCGGCGGTGCCCACGCCTCCCACGGTCATCAGCGTCGGGCGCTACGAAAGTGTCACAGCCGGTGACCGGCCCGTACGGCGCGCGTGCGGGGCGGGGCGCCCGCCCCGGGCCGCGCCGTCAGGCCCGGTGCCGGGGACGCGGTCCCCCGCTCGACGCGTCCCGGCACAGCAGCCGCAGGGACCCGTCGCCCGTGTAGCAGCGGGCGGCCTCCTCGATCGGGTCCCAGAGCCGGCCGTCGGGGGTGCGGACCCAGTGGTCGCCGCCCGTGACCCACCACTCGCCGCCGGTCTGGCGGACGATCACCTCACCGGTGTAGGCGCCGAACCCCCGCAGCACCAGCTCCACGGCGGCGTACGGGGCCCCCTCCCGGCGTATCTCCTCGATCACACGGTCGACGCTCCACAGACTGCGCGCCGAGTAGTCGAGGCGCAGCCGCGCCCCTTCGCGCATCGCCGCCACCGCGTCCGCCGCCCAGCGGACCGGCTTCGCCGCGGCCGAGGGCCTGGTCTCCTGCTGTGTCGTCACAGTCGTCGCAGTCGTCACACCTTCAAGAGCGCACCGGCGAAGCGTTTCGTCACCCCGTTCCCGGGGGTTTCCCGCAACCGGTGCAGAACCGCCCCGACTCCGCCTCAGGACCGTCACAACGACGGGGTGCGCCGCACGGCGGCCGCCGCACGGCCGCCTCAGTCGTTCCTGCGGCTGCGCCGGGACACCGCGGCGCGCAGCACCCGCCGCCCCTCCGTCGACACCTCCAGCGCCCCGCGCAGGCCCGTCGGGCCGTGGGCGGCCAGCAGTTCCAGGACCGCGACCTGGCGGCGCAGTTCCGCCGCGACGAGCGGCGACACGCCCTCCGTGCGGCCCTCGGCGAAGGCCTCCGCCTCCCGGGCCGCGCGGAGGTCCGGGGGGAGGGCGCCGGCCGGGTCCGCGCCGTCGTCCCCGGCCGCCCCGCCGTCCAGGAGCCGGTGGACGCGCAGCGCGGCGACGGAGCAGGCGTCGGCCCACGGCCGCAGCTCGGCGGCGGTCCGCCGGACGGGCGCGGCGGTGAGCATCCGGTGCGCGAGCGCCGCGGCCTCGTCGCCGGCCCCGTCCTCCGCCGCCGCGTCCAGCCTGCCGCGCGCCTCCTCCAGCCGCCGTGCCCAGTCGTCGGCGCCGGCGTCCTCCGCGAGGCTCGCCCACAGGGGCCGCAGTGCCTCGTCGTCGCCGCCCAGCAAGGGCACGCACCGATCCAAACAAGCCAACCCGCTCACGGCCAGCCCGCGCTCGTCGGCCTGTGCGATCAGTTCCACCAGGCTCATCCACGCCTCCCTCAGCGGGTCCCTCGGACCCCGAGGAGGCCTTTCACCAGCCTCTTACGGAGCCCGCATTTCCCCTTACTGCGTGCGACGGCCCGGGAATGTCGCAGGGGCACCACTCCGAGCCGGTCCACCAGGCGGAAGAAGAGGTTTTCGGCCAGGGAGTCGGGCCCCGGGTCGGCGGTCAGCACCTCGAGCAGCGCCTCGGCGGACACGGTGTGCCCGGCCTCCTCGGCCCACAGGACGGCGCGGTCGGCGGCGTCGGCGGGTTCCAGGAAGTAGTCCTCCAGGGTGAGCCCCTCCCGCTGTCCGCCGAGGTACCCGGCCATCGCGGTCCGGGCCAGGCAGGTCGTCCACGCCCCGCTCCTCGGCGCGGCCGCCTCCACCACCGCGCAGTCGCCGCCCATGACGTATCCGAACAGCGCGGGCGCGCCGGTCGCCCGGGCGAGGTCGTTCATGTTCCCGACGTCGCCCCCGCCGCCCGGGTACTCCCAGACCTGCCATCCGCGCGGCGCCGAGGTGCGCAGGGTCATGCCCGGGGCCGCCCCGGCCAGCGCGTCCAGCCCGGCGAGCGGCCGCTCCCCGCGGCCCACGACGAAATACCCCCAGTAGCCCATGCGCTGGTGTCCCCCGGTTCCTCTGCTCGCCGGCGTCCCGGTCCTTCCCACCGGAACACCACCACAGCCGCACGGGGACGCGCAGGCGTATGCGGCAATCCGTCCCCGTGCCCCGGCGGGGACCCGCGGGATGCTCCTATGGATGTCAGTCCAGCTCGTCCGCCAGGGCCCGGAACTCCTCCCAGGACAGCGCCGGCCGCTCCGGGTCCCACAGCTTCTGGACGGTCGCCCGCAGCGGCAGCCGGATCCCGGACGCGACCTGCTCCTGGGTCTGGGAGCGGGGGAGGTCGCCCCAGACGGCGAACGACCCGCCGAGGATCCGGTCGTCGTACCGCGCCGGCACGGGGGTGGTGCCGCGCAGCACCCGCGGCGTCCACCGCTCGTAGATCCGCTCCCCCGTCGGGTAGACGAAGGTCAGCGGCTCGCCGAGCACGTAGTAGAGGAACTCGTCGTTGTAGTTGACGACCTCGCGGCCCTCGTCCAGGTACTCGACGGGCTGCCGGGCCCCGATCTCCTTGCCGGTCCAGTAGGCGACCTCGATGTCCTTCGCGGCCCGCACCGAGGTGTCCCGGAAGAAGCCGTCGTTCCAGGCGCGGGGCGTGCGGCCGTGGGCGCGGACGGTGGCGGCGCGGTCGTTCAGCCAGCCCGTGGCCAGGTCCTCCACGGTCGCGCCGGAGCCGTACCGCTCCCGCGCGGCGGCGGCGAGGCCCGGGAACGACGCCTCGGGGTCGGACACCACCAGCGCCTGGTACTCGTCGCCGCCGAGGTGCCACCGCCCGCCGGGGAACAGCCCCGCGTACTCGTCCAGCAGGTCGTCGACGATCTCGGCGGACTCCTTCTCGGAGATGTCGATCGCGCCCCGCACGGCACGGCCGTTCACGTCGCGCAGCTGGAGCTCGGGGTGGGCGGCGATGACCGCGCCGAGGTGGCCGGGCGAGTCGATCTCGGGGACGACGGTGATGTGCCGGCTCGACGCGAGGTCGACGAGCTCCTTGACCTGGGCCTTGGTCAGGTGCTCCCGCGAGACGACCTCCGGGTGCGCGTCGGACTCGATGCGGAAGCCCTGGTCGTCGGAGAAGTGCAGGCCGAGCTCGTTGAACTTCAGGTCGCCGAGCTCGCGGATCCGGTCCGCGATCCAGTCGGCGGTGTAGTGCTTGCGCGCGATGTCCAGCATCAGCCCGCGCCGCTGCTTGGCGGGCTCGTCGCGCACCACGCCCTCGGGGGCGGCGCCGGCGCCCTTGATCTCCTGCTTGAGCGTGCGGGTGCCGTAGAACACGCCCGCCTCGCCGGGGCCGCTGACGGTCACCCGCCCGCCCCGCACGGTCATCGTGTACGACTCGGGGTTCGCGCCCGCGTCGCGGTTCAGCACCAGCCGCAGGTCCCCGTCCCGCTCGTCGTCCTTCTCACCGGCGTACGCCAGTCCCAGCTCGTCGGCTATCAGGCGCCCCTCGTCGGCCAGCGCGCCGTCGTTCACGACCACCCGGTGGGTCCGCTCGGGGCGCCAGCCGGGGCCGCGCTCGGCGGTGTGCTCGCGGACGGCGGGGATGGTGCGCGGCGCCCGGGACAGGGGGTGGGACCGGCTGGGGCTCGGGGCGGCCCCGTCCGAGCCCCGGGGGGCCGTCGCCGGGCCCGCCGCCGGACCGCCGCCGTCCGAGGTCGCCCAGAGCCCGAGGCCCACCCCGGCCCCGGTCACCAGCGTCCCCGCGGCGACGGCCACGACCAGTGCGCCCCGCCGCCCCGCCGTCCGCGTCGCCGCCCGACGCCTGTGCTGCCCGTGCTGCCTGTGCTGCCTGTGCCGACTCACTCCGCCAACGTACGACCCGAACGGGTGAGACGCGTCGACGAGCCGTTCCGAAACTCTGCCGTACGGGTGAATCGGGAGCATTGATCGGACACGGCGCGCACTCACTCGATAACGTGTCGCCACAACTCTCACACCCTGCGCCACCGACACACACGCGACGCCCACCGAGGACTCACGCTGCCTGCGCACCGCCTCCCCGACCTCCCCGGCCGGGTCGCCGTACCCGGACAGTCCCGCGGCGGACCCGGGGCCCCGTCCCCGCTGGAGCACTTCAACGCCGCTCCCGCCGAGGACGCCGAGCGCGCCCTGCTGACCTGCCTGGACAGCCTCCGCTGGGCCCTGCGCGTGGCCGGCCACCGCCCCTACCCCGACCTGGCGTCCCTGCTGGCCGCCGCCGACGAGGCGGCCTACGACCTGACCGCGGCGGAACTCTCCCGGGCGCTGGCGGCGGAAGCCCTGCCCGCCCTGCCGCAGGACACGTACGCGGCCGCCCACACGGCCCTGAACGCGGCGTACGCCGCCTACGAGGCCAAATTCGGACACGTGTTCGTCATCTGCCTCGACGGCCTGGGGCCGCACGCCGTCCTGGACCACGTGCTCGAAGGAATCCGGTCACGATTGGCCAACGATCCGGAGGAGGAGCGGCCGGTGGCGGCGGAGGAACTCCGGCGCCTGGCGCGGGGCCGGCTGGCCGCCCTCCTGACGGACGGGACGGCCGCGGGCCCGCCCTCCACCCCCGGCGAACCCGGCAAGCAGGGCGAATGCCCGCGTCCGGCACCGTGAGAACCGCCGGGAGGGCCGCCTCCGCACTCCTTTGAGTGCAAGTTTGATCACACCGGCAGGCCCGCTGTGAACGCCGCAGGCGCACCTGGCTACGATGCTGGGGGCCGGTGGACCGTACCCGGCCGGGCCCGACCGACAAGGAAAGCCGGCGCGGCCCCAATCACCGCTCCCGGAGGAAACTTCCGTGCCGGCTGGAACGCTGTACCGCGGCCGGGAAGGAATGTGGTCCTGGGTGGCTCACCGAGTCACCGGCGTCCTCATTTTCTTCTTCCTGTTCGTTCACGTGCTGGACACCGCCCTCGTGCGGGTGTCCCCGGAGGCCTACGACCAGGTCGTGGCCACGTACAAGACGCCGATCGTCGCGCTGCTGGAGTACGGCCTCGTCGCCGCCATCCTCTTCCACGCGCTCAACGGCCTGCGCGTCATCGCCGTCGACTTCTGGATCAAGGGGTCCCGCTACCAGAAGCAGATGCTCTGGACCGTCGTCGCCGTATGGGTCGTGCTGATGCTCGGGGCGATCTACCCCGTCCTCGGCCACGCCGCTCGTGAACTGTTCGGGAGCTGACGCCCATGTCCACCTCTGAAACCTCCACCTCGGGCATCGGCCCCGTCGAGGGCGACGCCCTCTACTCCGTCGACAACCCGGCACCGGTCATCGAACCCCCGCGCAAGCGCACCAAGAAGTCCCCGAGGAGCACCCGGGGCAACTTCGAGATGGCCGCCTGGCTGTTCATGCGCCTGTCCGGCGTCGTGCTGGTGGTGCTGGTCATCGGCCACCTGCTGATCCAGCTCGTCCTGGACGGCGGCGTCTCCAAGATCGGCTTCGCCTTCGTGGCGGGCCGCTGGGCCTCGCCGTTCTGGCAGGTCTGGGACCTGCTGATGCTGTGGCTCGCGATGCTGCACGGCGCGAACGGCCTGCGTACCGTCATCAACGACTACGCGGAACGGCCGAACACCCGGCTGTGGCTCAAGGGCCTGCTCTACACCGCCACGGTGTTCACCATCCTGCTGGGCACGCTGGTGATCTTCACCTTCGACCCGAACATCCGCTAGGCACGGGGCTGCGAGAATCATGAAGATCCACAAGTACGACACCGTCATCGTCGGCGCCGGCGGCGCGGGCATGCGCGCCGCCATCGAGTCGACCAAGCGCAGCCGCACCGCCGTGCTGACCAAGCTCTACCCCACCCGCTCCCACACGGGCGCCGCGCAGGGCGGCATGGCCGCCGCGCTGGCCAACGTGGAGGAGGACAACTGGGAGTGGCACACCTTCGACACGGTCAAGGGCGGTGACTACCTGGTCGACCAGGACGCCGCCGAGATCCTGGCGAAGGAGGCCATCGACTCCGTCCTCGACCTGGAGAAGATGGGCCTGCCGTTCAACCGGACCCCGGACGGCACCATCGACCAGCGCCGCTTCGGCGGCCACAGCCGCAACCACGGCGAGGCCCCGGTCCGCCGCTCCTGCTACGCGGCCGACCGCACCGGCCACATGATCCTCCAGACGCTGTACCAGAACTGCGTCAAGGAGGGCGTGGAGTTCTTCAACGAGTTCTACGTCCTGGACCAGCTGATCACCGAGGTCGACGGCGTCAAGAAGTCGGCCGGTGTGGTCGCCTACGAGCTGGCCACCGGTGAGATCCACGTCTTCCAGGCGAAGGCCGTGATCTACGCCTCCGGCGGCTGCGGCAAGTTCTTCAAGGTGACGTCCAACGCGCACACCCTGACCGGTGACGGCCAGGCCGCCGTGTACCGCCGGGGCCTGCCGCTGGAGGACATGGAGTTCTTCCAGTTCCACCCGACCGGCATCTGGCGCATGGGCATCCTGCTCACCGAGGGCGCCCGCGGCGAGGGCGGCATCCTGCGCAACAAGGACGGCGAGCGCTTCATGGAGAAGTACGCTCCCGTCATGAAGGACCTGGCGTCGCGCGACGTCGTGTCCCGCTCCATCTACACGGAGATCCGCGAGGGCCGCGGCTGCGGTCCCGAGGGCGACCACGTCTACCTGGACCTGACCCACCTTCCGCCGGAGCAGCTGGACGCCAAGCTGCCCGACATCACGGAGTTCGCGCGGACCTACCTCGGCATCGAGCCCTACACGGACCCGATCCCGATCCAGCCGACCGCGCACTACGCGATGGGCGGCATCCCGACCAACGTGATGGGCGAGGTCCTGGCGGACAACACCACCGTCGTGCCGGGCCTGTACGCGGCCGGCGAGGTCGCCTGCGTGTCCGTGCACGGCGCCAACCGCCTGGGCACCAACTCGCTGCTGGACATCAACGTCTTCGGCAAGCGCGCCGGCATCGCGGCGGCGGAGTACTCGCAGCGGGCCGACTTCGTCGAGCTGCCCGAGGACCCGGAGGCGTTCGTCGTCGGGCAGATCGAGCGGCTGCGCTCCTCCACCGGCAACGAGCGGGTGGCCGAGCTCCGCCGCGAGCTGCAGGAGACCATGGACGCCAACGTCATGGTGTTCCGCACCGAGCAGACGATCAAGACGGCGGTCGAGAAGATCGCCGAGCTGCGCGAGCGCTACAAGAACGTCGCCATCCAGGACAAGGGCAAGCGGTTCAACACCGACCTGCTGGAGGCCATCGAGCTGGGCAACCTGCTCGACCTGGCCGAGGTCATGGCCGTCTCCGCACTGGCCCGCAAGGAGTCCCGCGGCGGTCACTACCGCGAGGACTACCCGAACCGCGACGACGTCAACTTCATGCGCCACACCATGGCGTACCGCGAGGTCGGCGCCGACGGCTCCGAGACCGTCCGTCTGGACTACAAGCCGGTCGTCCAGACCCGCTACCAGCCGATGGAGCGTAAGTACTGATGGCTACCCCTGTTCTGGACAAGGCGGACGCGGCCGGCTCGCCCGAGCCCGGCTCCGCCGACTCCCCCTACATCACCGTCACCTTCCGGATCCGCCGGTTCAACCCGGAGGTCTCGGCGGAGGCGACCTGGGAAGACTTCCAGCTGGAGATCGACCCCAAGGAGCGCGTCCTGGACGCGCTGCACAAGATCAAGTGGGACCTGGACGGCACCCTGACCTTCCGCCGCTCCTGCGCCCACGGCATCTGCGGCTCCGACGCCATGCGGATCAACGGCAAGAACCGCCTGGCCTGCAAGACGCTGATCAAGGACATCAACCCGGACAAGCCCATCACGGTCGAGGCCATAAAGGGCCTGACGGTCCTGAAGGACCTGGTCGTGGACATGGAGCCGTTCTTCCAGGCGTACCGGGACGTGATGCCCTTCCTGGTCACGAAGGAGACCAACGAGCCGACGCGTGAGCGGCTGCAGTCCGCCGAGGACCGCGAGCGCTTCGACGACACGACCAAGTGCATCCTGTGCGCCGCCTGCACGACCTCGTGCCCGGTGTTCTGGAACGACGGCCAGTACTTCGGCCCGGCCGCCATCGTCAACGCGCACCGCTTCATCTTCGACTCGCGCGACGAGGCCGGCGAGCAGCGCCTGGAGATCCTCAACGACCGCGACGGCGTGTGGCGCTGCCGCACGACCTTCAACTGCACGGACGCCTGCCCGCGCGGCATCGAGGTCACCAAGGCGATCGCGGAAGTGAAGCGCGCGCTGATCACGCGCCGCTACTGAGGCACGTCGCCGCAGGTCCGTGAGGGCCCCGTCTCCGGCGGAGACGGGGCCCTCACGGCAGGTGTGCCACGCCTTCGGGCGGGGGAGCGTCCGGGACGGCCCCGAGGGCGCCCTCCGCCCCTCCCCGCCGCCGGACGGGCGGCCGGGGGCGCTGGGCTCCTACAGCTGGCTCAGGATCGTCGGGTCCGTGATGGAGGTGTCGTCGGCCAGCAGCATCGCCTTGCTGAGGATGACGGCCAGCATGCGGTCGCCCTCGTACGGGAGGTAACCGGTCTGCGGGGCGGCCGGGTCGGACTTCTGGACGATGCACAGGTACTGGTCGTTCGGGGTCCTGAGGACGTTGCCCGAGCCGAGGTGGATCCTGTAGGCGTGGCGGTCGCCCCGCACGCGCAGGAAGCGGCCCTCGAGGGTGCAGCGGTCGGCGATCGCGAGCCTCGGTACCAGGCGCTCCAGCAGGGCCCGGCGGGTCTGTGCGCCCTGGTTCAGATCGCCGAAGGCGTACGACGTCCAGTACTCCCCGAAGCGGCCGCCGGGCCCGCCGTCCTGCCAGGTGGGGTCGTTGCCGACGCTCGCCACGCCGACGAACAGGTCCACGTCCCGCAGGACCTCGGAGAGGACCAGGGGCGGGACGTCCTCCAGGGGGACCGGGTCGACGGGGCCCCGGCCGTCGTGCGGCGCCATGCCGTACCCGTCGCCGTAGCAGTGCGCGGAGTTCTCCGGGGCGTCGATCGGGTAGAAGCGGACCTGATCGGTGCGCAGGCGCAGGTAGCTGCCGGAGTCGGTGGTGTCGACGCCGTACTCCTGGCCGTCGCCCTCGATCCAGTACTCGGCGCGCAGCCCCCAGGCCGGCAGGGCGCGGGTGGCCGGCGGCGCCGAACCGTCGACGCACAGCCGCAGTTTGTTGCGCCAGCCCCGGACCGCCGCCAGGGAGTGGAACTGGTGCTGGCGCAGGACGTGGGCCGCGAAGCGGTTGGAGTAGGTGCGGGTGGCGCGCTCGGCGTCGGTGAGCAGGTACACCTCGCGGTGGGCCTGCTTGAACGGCTGGGTCACGCCGTGCCGCTCCAGCCAGTCCCGCCAGGCGACGACCTCGGCGGGTTCCCGGCCGACCGGGTGCCACAGGGCGACCTCGGTGCCCCCGGTCACGGGGACGTCGGTGAGGGTGCGCAGGGCGCCGTCCGCGTAGCCGGCCGTCGTGCCGTCGACCGTCCACAGCAGGCGGCGGGCCAGGGTGCCGACCAGGGGGTGGTCGAGGTAGCGCTCGCGCCAGGCGGCGTAGGACCAGGTGCGGCGGGCCAGGAACTGGCGGTCCAGGCGCTCGCTCTGCGCCGGGAGCATCCGGTCGACGTCCTTGACCACCGCCCTGAGCTCCTTCAACTCCTCGGCGTGGTCGCGCCGCACGGCGGCGGGCACGCTCCTCACCGTCTTGCCGGCCGCGTTGCGCCAGGTCAGCCGGGCCCGGGTGCCCTCCACCGCCAGCACGGCGGTGGCGTCGCCGAACCGGTGCTCCGCGCGGCCGACCCCGGTCAGCCCGTACGCCGGGACGGCCAGCTCCTCGATCTCCTCGCGGCCGAGCCCGAGCGCGGCGGCCCGCTCCTGGAGGGCCGTGTCGAGGAGCTTGAGGGTGGTCTTGAACGTCACGCGGGCGGCGAGACGGGCGAGTTCGGCGAGGGCGGCCTCGCCGTCGGTCCGGGCGAGCCCGAGGACGGCGGCGCCCGCGACCTTGGGACTGCGGGGACCGAGGCCCGCCACCTTCTTCAGGGACGTCTCGACCAGCGCGCCCAGCGTCCGGGCGGTGTCGGGGTGCGGCGGCAGCAGGGAGAGCAGCCAGGCCAGGCCGCGCAGGGCGGTGGCGTTGCAGGGGTCGAAGGTGTCGTTGGGGTCCGGCCCGTACGCGGGGCGCCTCAGCGGGAGGGTGCGGGGGCGGCCGACGAGGGCGAACCAGGACAGGACGGTCTCGCGGACCCGGTCGGCGCCGAGGGCGTCGACGAGGGCGCGGGCCCGTGCGTCCCACTCGGCGGTGGGCCTGGACGAGCCGGCGGTGGCGGCGTGGGCGAGCAGGGCCCGCCAGTCGGGGCCGGTGGCGTCGCGCAGGGCCCGCTCGGACCACTGCTCGCCGATGTTGAGGACCGGGTCGGTGAGGCTCTCGCCCAACTGGGCCAACTCCTTGCAGGTGGCGGCGTTCAACGCCGAACGGCGGACGACCGCCACGAGGGCCGGTGCGGGCGGGCGGCCCGCGTCCAGCTCCGCCCGGACCAGCACGTCGAAACGGGAGGTGTACCAGAACGCGGTCCGTCGCCCCACCTCGTCCAGGGCCTTGCGGCGCTCGGCGGCCAGGGGGTCGCCGCCCGTGCCCTCCTGGAGGCGGCAGCACAGGGCGAGGACGCGGCCGCGTGCCTCCAGGTCGTCGTCGACCGAGTCGAAGCGGTCGGCCACGGCGTGCACCAGGTCCCGGCGCCGCTCCGCCGGAAGGTCCCGCAGCGCCTCCAGGACGGCGTCCCACTGCCCGCTCCAGCCCCCGCTGCGCGCGCCGAGGGCCCCCAGCACCTCCTCGGCGGCCCGGCCCGCGTCGCCGTCCTCGGCCCTGTCGCGCATCCGCGCCGTGTACGACGTGGGTGTGCGCATCAGCCACCCACCAGCGGTACGAGCTTGAGGAACGTGACCTCGGTGCCCAGCGGGAGATCGATCTCCTCGTCCGGGTCGGTGACCTGGCGGTCCCCCACCAGCACCAGGAAGCCGTTGCCCGCGAAGGCGCGCAGGGCCAGCTCGGTCTGGGCCTCCGGATCGATGCGACGGGGGGAGCGGAGCGCGTAGCCGTTGACGACGCGCTCCGCGTCCGTCGGCTGCACGAGCCCCTGGAACACCTGCGGTGTCCGCGCGTGGTACTCGGCGACCTCCTGGAACACCCGGCGCCGGATCAGCTCGCCCACCGTCAGCCGTTCCTCGGTGATCTCCAGGTCCAGGACGGCGCGCCGCCGCCCCGTCGTCGTCTCGTCGACGCATGTCACGGTTCCCATGGCGAGGACCGTACGGGACGGCACCGACAGCGCTCGTGCGGGGACCGGGACGACGACCGTGACGCAGTCCACCCGGCCACCGGGTTGAACATGTTCAAAAAGAGGCCCTACAGTCCTCCCGTCAGCGTTTTGAACGCGTTCAAGAGAGGCTGGGGGACATGGACCGCACGGTCATCGCCTACGTCGTCTACCTGGTGGTCAGCATCGCGCTGACCGTCTGGGTGGCCCGCACGCTCAGCAGCAACGGGAGGGCCTTCCTCGCCGACGTGCTGCGCGGCGAGGAGAAGCTCGCCGACGCCGTCAACCACCTGCTGGTGGTCGGCTTCTACCTGGTCAACCTCGGGTTCGTCGCGCTGTACCTGAGCGGCGACGGCGTGATCGCCGACACCCGCGGCGTCTTCGAGGCGCTGTCGGCCAAGCTCGGCGTGGTCCTGCTGGTGCTGGGCGCCCTGCACCTGGGCAACGTGTACGTGCTCGACCGGATCCGGCGGCGCCGGGTGATGGAGCGGGAACAGGTGCCGCCGGTCGCGCCGCAGGACTGGGTGGCCCCCCCGGCCGGGGCGTGAGCGGCGTGACGGCCACGCGCGGGGTCCGGGGCGCCGCGCGCGTCCCGGTCCGCCGGCTCACCGTGCTCTACGACGCCGAGTGCTCCCCGTGCGCCTTCGTACGGGACTGGCTGGTCCGCCGGCCGCAGCTGGTGCCCCTGGAGCCGGTCCCGGCGGGCTCGCCGGCGGCCCGGGCCCGCTTCCCCGGCCTCGACCACGACGCCACCCTCCGGGAGATCACCGTGGTCGGCGACGCCGGGCAGGTCTACCGGGGCGCCGCCGCCTGGATCGTCGCCCTGTGGGCGCTGCGCGAGCACCGGCCGCTGGCCCACCGGCTGGCCACCCCGTCCGGCGCCCGGCTCGCCAGGGGCGCGGTGCTGGCCGCCGCCGAGTGGCGCGGGACGCGACGGGACGGCGCGCGGGGGTCCGGCTGGGGCGGCCGGGCGTACCACCGGGCCGACGGCTGGACGTACGACCCGCACCACGGCTGGCGCCACACCCCGCCGGGCTGCGCGGACGGCTCCCGCGCCGCCCCGTAGGACGCCCCTCCCCTGGCGTTAGGCTCTCTTCCCGTGCCCGTGAAGAACGACGGCCCCGACGGCGGCGCCACCCCCAGCAAGTCCGAGCAGACCCGTGCCCTGATCCTCGAGACGGCCATGCGGCTGTTCCGGGAGCGCGGGTACGACCGGACGACCATGCGGGCCATCGCCCAGGAGGCCGGGGTCTCCGTCGGCAACGCGTACTACTACTTCGAGGGCAAGGAGCACCTGATCCAGGGCTTCTACGACCGGATCGCCGCCGAGCACCAGGTGGCGGTCCGGGAGGTCCTGGCGCGGGAGACCGACCTGGAGGCCCGGCTGGCCGGCGTGCTGAAGGCCTGGCTGGACATCGCCACGCCGTACCACGAGTTCGCGGTGCAGTTCTTCAAGAACGCCGCCGATCCGGACAGCCCGCTCAGCCCGTTCTCCGCCGAGTCGGAGCACGCGCGCGAGGAGGTGATCGCCATCCACCGGGAGGTGCTGGCCGGCGCGCGGACCAAGGTACCCGGAGAACTGCGCGACGCCCTGCCCGAGTTGATGTGGCTGTCCCAGATGGGACTCGTCCTGTACTGGATCTTCGACCGCACCGAGGGCCGCGAACGCAGCTACCGGCTCGCCGAGCGGGGCGCCCGGCTCACCGCTCGCGGTGTCGCCCTGGCCCGCTTCCGGGTCCTGCGGCCGCTCGTGCGCGAGGTGCACGAGCTGTTCACCGAGTTCCTGCCGGGGATGACGAAGGCCCTGCCGGACCCGGCGAAGGGGGCGGCGGGGCAGGACCCGCCCGTCGGCGACGGGCGCCCCGCGCCCTCCGGCTGACCGCCTCCGCCCCACCGGACGCGGGGTGGGCCCGGCCGTGGCCGGCGCCCCTCGTCCCGCGGGGGCGGCCCGGCCCCTCAGGCCCGGGCCGACGCGAGTTCGATCACCGTGATGTCCGACGGTGCGCCGACCCGGGTGGGCGGGCCCCAGGCGCCGGCGCCGCGGGAGACGTAGAGCTGGGTGTCGCCGTAGCGGTCCAGGCCGTCGAGGGTGGGGTTGGCGGCCCCGGCGACGAGGCTGGCGGGCCAGAGCTGGCCGCCGTGGGTGTGGCCGGAGAGCTGGAGGTCGACGCCGTGGTCGACGGCCTCGTGGATCTGCACCGGCTGGTGGGCGAGCAGCACGCACGCGCGGGCCCGGTCCCGGTCGCCGAGCGCCCGCGCGAAGTCCGGGCCCTGCCCCTCGTCCTCGCCGGCCAGGTCGTTCACCCCCGCCAGGTCGAAGTGCGGAAGCTCCGTGCGGGCGTTCTCCAGCGGGCGCAGGCCGAGGCGGCGCACCTCCTCGACCCACTGCTCGGCACCGGAGAAGTACTCGTGGTTGCCGGTGACGAAGAAGGAGCCGTGACGCGCCGTCAGCTGGGCCAGCGGGGCGGCGGCCGGGCCGAGGTCCTTCACGGTGCCGTCCACCAGGTCGCCGACGACCGCGATCAGGTCGGGCTGGGTGGAGTTGATCGTGTCGACGACCTTCTGCGCGAAGCCGCGGCCGAGGACCGGGCCCAGGTGGATGTCGCTGACCACCGCGATGCGGTAACCGTGCGCCGCGCGCGGCAGCTTGGCGAGCGGCACGGTGACCCGCTTCACCCGCGGTCCGCGCAGCACGCCGTACGTCCCGTACCCCACGGTCCCCAGGGCCGCCGCGGCGGCGGCCCCGCCGACGACCCGGGAGACGAACAGGCGGCGGGAGGGCCCGGCGTCGGGGGCGGCGGCGGCCGGAGCGGCGTCCGGCGCCCCGCTGGTGTCACCGGGAACACCGGCCTCCGGCGCCCCGGGTCCGGAGCCGGCCTCGGGGTCCGCGGCCGCCGGCCGCGCGGCGGGCGCGGCCGTCGCGCCCGCCGGTATCTGCGCCGGCCGCGGCCGCTCGGCCTCCGGCGCGGCCTTCGCCCTTGCCCGCCGTTCGAGGACCCGCTGCAGCACGGGCCGGACGAACTCGCCCGCGAGCAGGGCCAGGAAGAGGTAGAGGCAGAGGGCCAGCCACAGGAACCCGGGCCAGGCCAGGACCTGCTGGAGCCAGAAGGGGGCGTCGCCGCGCCCGAAGACGAAGGCGGCCACCGCCAGCGCCCAGCCGCCGGCGATCACCGCCGCGCCCGCGCGGCGCGCCGGGCCCGGCCCCCGGGTGGTGTCCCGGAACAGTCGGCGCCACACGTACCAGCTGCTCGTCACCAGGACGGCCAGGACGAGCAGCGCGACGAGTACGAAAACGATGGCCACGGTGCGGAGTTCCCCTGTTTCCGGTCAGGACGTCCGTGACGTCCGGCTCAGTGCGCGCAGGCCGCGCAACCCGATGCCCCCGATGACCGTCCCCCATACGAAGGAGACGACGGCGAGCAGCAGGTGCACCCAGAAGTACGCCGTCGGGTCCCCGTCCTCGAACGCGAGCCCGCTGCTGTCCTTGACCAGGTTTCTGACGAAAGTGATCCAGATGACCCAGCTCCACACCCCGAAGACGAGCAGGAACCAGGAGACGGGGCGGCTGAGTTTCACCAGAGCAGACCTTTCATCGCGGCGCCGGTCCCCCTCGTCCGGCCGGGTGTCCGGGGAGTGTCCCCCGGAGGAGCACGGCATGGGTCCAGTATCTCCGGCGCCCGTCCGGTTCCCCGCCCGGGGTGGGCACCGGGACGGGACGCCCCCGGGCGTGGCATGTACCTTTCCGACCGTGCCCGCACCCCAGAACACCGTCCGGCGACCGCTCCTGCTCGCCTCCGCCGTCCTGCTGTCCACCGCGCTGACCGCGCCCGCCGCCCTGGCGGCCCCGAAGCCGTCGGCCACCCCCTCGGCCACGCCCCCGGCGAAGATGTCGACCGTGGGCGGCGCCCGGCTCGGACAGCCGGGGACCCAGGTCAACCTCGCGAGCGGGGTGCCGGTGCTGCCGAAGGACGTGTCCGCCCGCTCCTGGATCGTCGCCGACGCCGAGTCCGGCGAGGTGCTGGCCGCGCACAACGCGCACTGGCGGCTGGCCCCGGCGAGCACGCTGAAGATGCTGTTCGCCGACACCCTGCTGCCGAAGTGGCCCAAGTCGGCGGAGCACCGGGTGGAGGTCTCCGACCTGGCCGGCGTCGGCCCCGGCTCCAGCATGGTCGGGATCAAGGAGGAGGAGACCTACACCGTCCACGACCTGTGGCTCGGGGTCTTCCTGCGGTCCGGCAACGACGCCGTGCACGTGCTGTCGGCGATGAACGGCGGCGTGGAGAAGACCGTCGCGGAGATGAACGACCGCGCCGAGGAGCTCCAGGCCCTCGACACGCACGTGGTCAGCCCCGACGGCTACGACGCCGAGGGCCAGGTGTCCTCCGCCTACGACCTGACGCTGATCGCCCGGTCCGGGCTGCAGAAGAAGGACTTCCGGGAGTACTGCTCGACGGTCTCCGCGAAGTTCCCCGGCGAGACGAAGAAGGACAAGAAGGGCAAGGAGGTCCGCGGGTCCTTCGAGATCCAGAACACCAACCGGCTGCTGGCCGGGGCCCGCGACGTGCCCGTCTACGCGGGCATAGCGGGCGTGAAGAACGGCAGCACCAGCAACGCGGGCGCCACCTTCACCGGGGTCGCCGAGCGCGACGGCAGGGTGCTGCTGGTCACCGTGATGAACCCGGAGAAGAAGAACGGGGGCAACGAGGTCTACAAGGAGACCGCGAAGCTCTTCGACTGGGGTTTCGAGGCGGCCGGCAAGGTGGAGCCGGTGGGCGAGCTGGTGCCGCCGAGGAGCGCCGCGCGGACGGACGCCCGGCCGGGGGCGGCCGCCTCCCCCGGTGAGGCCGGGGGCACCGGGGACGGCGCGGCCGGAGTCGTCGGAGCGGGGGCGAAGCCGGTGGCGGGCGCCGCGGCCGGGAGCGGCTCCGGCGGCGCCGGGGTCGCCCTGGGCATCACCGGCGGGGTGCTGGTGCTGCTCGCGGGCGGCGCGTTCCTGGTCAACCGCCGCTGGCCGCTGCCGGACCTGGTGCGTCGCCACTCGCGTCCGTGAGTTCGCCCCCCTTGCTCGGCGTCGCCGTCCAGGCGGCGCAGAACAGGACGAGCTTCGCGGTGAAGTTGATCCACAGCAGCAGGGCGACCGGCACGCCGAAGGCGCCGTACACGCTCTTCGTGGCGACGCCCTGCATGTAGCCGCTGAGCAGCAGCTTCAGCAGTTCGAAGCCGACCGCGCCGGTGAGCGCGGCGACCATCAGGCGGTGCCGGGCGGGCTCGACGCCGGGCAGCAGGGTCAGGACGTACAGCAGGAGCAGGAAGTCGGCGCCCGCGGCGACGGCGAACGCCGCGATCCGCAGGACGATCCCGCCCCAGCCGCCCTGCTCCAGCCCGATGGCGTCGCTGATCCGGCCGATCAGCGCGGAGGCGACGGCGGAGGCGGCCAGGGTGGTCAGGACCGCGCCGCCGAGCCCGACGAGGACGCCCGCGTCCTTGCCCCGGCGCAGGAACGGGTTCTCCTCCTCGTCGGGCAGCTCCCACACCGCGCGCAGGCACTCGCGCGTGGACCCGGCCCACCTGATGCCGGTGAACAGCAGGGCGGCGCCGGCGATGAGGCCGACGGTGCCGGCGTTCTGCACCAGGTCGTCGATGTTCAGCTCGTCGGAGATGCCGGGCACCTGGTCGGTGATCGTGTCCTGGAGGGACTTCTGCCGGTCCTGGCCGAGCGTGGCGGCGCCGATCGCGGCGGCCACGGTGAGCAGCGGGAACAGCGCGACGAAGCTGGTGAACGTCATCGCGGCGGCCAGCCGCGTCCAGTGCACGCGGTCCAGGCGCTCGTACGACCGCCACGCGTGCGTGAGCATCAGCCGCGCCACCCACGGCCCGACGCGCGGGAGCCTCTTCAGCCAGTCCATGCTCCGACTCTGCCCCCGCCGCGCAGGACCGATGTCCCGGCCTCCCGGAACCGCCCGCCGGACGGCGCGCCCCGGGCCGGGCCCCGTCTCACCGGTGCGTCACCGCCAGGGCGTACATCGCCGCCCACACCAGGCCGATGAGGGCGAGCGCGCGGTCGCCCAGGACCACCTCCTCGGGTTCGCCCGCGGCGCCGCGGTCGGCGAAGACGGCGTACCTGAGGACGGCGAGGACGAAGGCGACCACGGACAGCTCCCGCCAGGGCAGCACGCCGGCGTGCGGCGCCCCGCCCTCCTCCAGGGCCCACAGGCAGTAGCCGAGGACGGCGACGCCGGCCGCGAGCTGCCAGACGAAGCGGAGGTAGCCGGCGGTGTACTCGGTGAGCAGCGCGCGCGTGGCGCCCGCCTTCCCGTCCATCTGGACGGCCTCGGAGTAGCGCTTGGCCGCGACCATGAACAGCGCGCCGAAGCCGGTGGTGATCAGGAACCAGCGCGACAGCGGGATGCCGAGCGCGAGCCCGCCGGCCACCGCCCGCATCAGGAAGCCGGTGGTGACGACGACGAGGTCGACGACGAGGACGTGCTTGAGGCTGACGCAGTACGCCAGCTGCATGCCGAGGTACGCGGTCAGCAGCACCGCCACCTGCGGCGGGCACAGCCGGGCCGCGGCGACGGGCGCGAGGACGCCGAGGACGGCGCCGACGGCGTAGGCGACCGGGACCGGCACCTGGCCGGCGGCGACCGGGCGGCGGCACTTGACGGGGTGGGCGCGGTCGGCCTCGGCGTCGCGGGCGTCGTTGACCAGGTAGACGGCGGCGGCGCAGACGGTGAACAGGACGAAGACCAGCGCGACCCGCGCCAGGGCGGGCCAGGAGAAGAGCTCGCCGGCGGCGGCGGGGGCGGCGACCACCAGGACGTTCTTGACCCACTGCTTGGGCCGCGCGGTGCGCAGCAGGCCCTTGAGGAGTCCGCCGAGGCCGCCGGAGGGCGGCGCCGTCCGCCGCCGGTCCGGGTGCCGGTGCAGGAGGGCGGTGTCGGTCACGCCGCGCCTCCCCGCATCCAGCGGGCGCCGAGCCGGGCCGTGAGCGCGCCCAGGGCGGCGCCGGCCGCCACGTCCGAGGGGTGGTGCACGCCGGCCACCAGGCGGGAGAGGCAGACGGCGGCGGCGAGCGGGGGCACCGGATGCGCCCCCAGCGCCCCGAAGGCGACGGCGGCGGCCGCGGCGGAGGTGGCGTGGGAGCTGGGGAAGGAGTGCCGGCCGACCGTGCCGACCAGGGGCTCGACGCCCGCCGGGCGCGGGCGGCGCACGATCCGCTTCACCCCCATGCTGACGGCGTGGGCACCCGCGGTGAGCGCGGTGCCGCGCAGCCAGGCGCCGCGCCGCGGGCGGTCCACGGCGGCGCCGGCCAGTCCCGCCGCGAGCCACAGTGCCCCGTGCTCCCCCGCCCAGGACAGGACGCGCGCGGCGCCGGCCACGCGCGGATCCGCACCGCACGCCCTGAGGGCCGCGCCGATCCGGTGGTCCATGCCGTGCGGGCCGAGGGGGCGGCGGGCGTTCCGCGGGCGGTGGAGGTCGTGGAGGTCGTCCATGTGGACTCACTGTTCACTCCCCGCGGGCCGGAATTCCACCATCAGGGAGCGACATCCCATTAATCACCCGTTTCGGGGACGGGGTTGACGTTTCGAAACCAACCGCCCACACGAGGGCGATACGGTCGCGTCCATGCCTGCCGACACCGTTCCCGTCACGGGATGGGGGCGCACCGCCCCCACCGCCGCCCGGCTGATCCGCCCGCGGACGTACGAGGAGGCCGCCCGGGCCGTCCGGGAGTGCGGGGCCCGCGGGGGCATCGCGCGGGGACTGGGACGGGCGTACGGGGACGCGGCGCAGAACGCGGGCGGTGCCGTGCTCGACATGACGGGCCTGGACCGCGTCCACGCGATCGACGCCGACGGCGGCACCGTGCGGTGCGACGCGGGCGTCTCCCTGCACCGGCTGATGGAGGTGCTGCTGCCGCTCGGCTGGTTCGTGCCGGTCACGCCGGGCACGCGCTACGTGACCGTCGGCGGGGCGATCGGCGCCGACATCCACGGCAAGAACCACCACGTGTCGGGCTCCTTCTCCCGCCACGTGCTGTCCCTGGAACTGCTCACCGCCGACGGCCGGGTCCGCACCGTCGCGCCGGGCACGCCGCTGTTCGACGCGACCGCGGGCGGCATGGGCCTGACCGGGGTGATCCTGACCGCGACGCTCCGGCTCCAGCCGGTCGAGACCTCGCTGATGACGGTCGACACCGAACGCGCGGACGACCTCGACGACCTGATGGCCCGCCTGTCCGCCGGCGACCACCGCTACCGCTACTCGGTCGCCTGGATCGACCTGCTGGCCCGCGGCGCGGCCACCGGCCGCGCGGTGCTCACCCGCGGCGACCACGCCCCCCTGGCGGCGCTGCCCGAGGGCGCGCGCGCCCGCCGGGAGCCGCTGGCCTTCCGCACCTCCCGGTTCCCGGCCGCCCCGTCCTTCGTCCCCGGGGGCCTGCTCAGCCGCACCACCGTGGGGCTGTTCAACGCGCTGTGGTACCGCAGGGCGCCCCGCGCGCGGACGGGGCAGCTCCAGCGGATCTCCACGTTCTTCCACCCCCTGGACGGCGTGCCCCACTGGAACCGCGTCTACGGCCCCGGCGGCTTCGTGCAGTACCAGTTCGTCGTCGGCCACGGCCGGGAGGACGCCCTGCGGCGGATCGTGCGCCGCATCGCCGAACGCCGCTGCCCGTCCTTCCTGGCCGTCCTCAAGCGCTTCGGCGGGGCCGACCCCGGCTGGCTCTCCTTCCCCGTGCCGGGCTGGACCCTGGCCCTGGACGTCCCGGCGTCCCTGCCCGGCCTCGGCCCCCTCCTCGACGAGCTCGACGAGGAGGTCGCCGCGGCCGGCGGACGCGTCTACCTCGCCAAGGACTCCCGGCTGCGCCCGGAGCTGCTCGCGGCCATGTACCCGCGCCTGGACGACTTCCGCGCACTGCGCGCGGAACTGGACCCGCGCGGGGTGTTCACCTCCGACCTGGCCCGCCGGCTCCGCCTCTGAGACCACCGCACCGCCGCCCGGACCCGTCCTCCGGACCGCGCCGGGTCGCGCCGGGCCCGGCCCGCTCCCCCGCCCCGGTCCGGTCCGAACGGTCCGCCGGTCCGAACGATCCCGACGCAAGACCTAGGAGCTGTCGTGAAGGACGCCTTCGGCCTCCCCCAGTCCCTGCTCGTCCTCGGCGGTACCTCCGAGATCGCGCTGGCCACCGCCCGCCGGCTGATCGTCCGCCGCACCCGCACGGTGTGGCTGGCCGGCCGCCCCTCCCCCGGCCTGGAGGAGGCCGCCGTCCACCTGCGCGGCCTCGGCGCCGAGGTGCGCACCGTCGCCTTCGACGCGCTCGACCCCGCCGGCCACGAGGAGGCGCTCGGCAAGGTCTTCGCCGAGGGCGACGTCGACATGGTCCTGCTCGCCTTCGGCGTCCTCGGCGACCAGGCCCGCGACGAGCAGGACCCGCGGGCCGCGGTGCGCGTCGCGCAGACCAACTACACCGGCGCGGTCTCGGCGGGTCTGGTGTGCGCGCGGGCGCTCCAGGCACAGGGCCACGGCTCCCTGGTGGTGCTGTCCTCCGTCGCGGGCGAGCGGGCCCGCCGCGCGAACTTCATCTACGGCTCCAGCAAGGCCGGCCTGGACGCCTTCGCGCAGGGCCTGGGCGACGCGCTCCACGGCACCGGCGTGCACGTCATGGTCGTACGCCCCGGCTTCGTCCGCACCCGGATGACCGCCGGTCTGCCCGAGGCGCCCCTCGCCACCCTTCCGGAGGCGGTCGCGGCGGCCGTCGAACTGGGGCTGCGGCGCCGCTCGGAGACGGTGTGGGTGCCGGGCTCGCTGCGCGTGGTGATGTCGGCGCTGCGGCACCTGCCGCGGGGGGTGTTCCGGCGGCTGCCGCTCTGAGGTCCGGCGGGGCCGCGCGGGCGCGGCTCAGTGCGCGGAGACGGATCCCCGGTCCACGGGCCCGGCCTGCGACGGCACCACGGCGGTCCCGAAGGGGAAGTCCCGCAGCTTGCGCCACACCCCGTCGGCACCCTGCTCGTAGAGCGCGAAGCCGGTGCAGGGCCACTCGGCCTCGTAGTCGGCGAGTTCCTCGAAGGCGCGGTCCAGGGCCGCCTCCTCGATGCCGTGCGCCACGGTGACGTGCGGGTGGTACGGGAACTGCAGCTCGCGGGCGACGGGACCGGAGGCGTCGCGGACCTGCTTCTGCAGCCAGGTGCAGGCCTCGGCGCCCTCGACGACCCGGACGAACACCACCGGCGACAGCGGCCGGAAGGTGCCGGTGCCCGACAGCCGCATGGGGAAGGGCCGCCCGGCCGCGGCGACCTCGCTCAGGTGTATCTCGATGTCCGGCAGGTCGGCCTCGTCGACCTCCGTCGGCGGCAGCAGGGTGACGTGCGTGGGGATGCCGTGCGCCGCGGCGTCGCCGAAGCCCGCACGCAGCTGCTGAAGCCGGCTGCCGTGAGGCTCCGGGACCGCGATCGACACACCGATCGTTACGGTCCCCACGTCGTCTCCTGTCTCTGTGGTGAAGCTCTCTGTGGTGAAGCACGGTGGTGGAGCGCGGTGCGGTGGCTCCGGTGAGCACCGGGTGACCGCCCGGACGGTCACCCGGTTATCGACTGTACGACCACGACCCGGGCGCGGGCAGGCGCAACCGGAGTGATGTGCAGCGCTGTGCGGTGGTACGGACCGGCGCCGGGGCCGCTCCGGTGCGCCGGCTCAGTGCTTGGCGGGCAGGAAGCCGACCCGGTCGTACGCCTGGGCGAGGGTCTCCGCGGCGACGGCGCGCGCCTTCTCCGCGCCCTTGGCCAGCAGCGAGTCGAGCGTCTCGGGGTCGTCCAGGTACTGCCGGGTGCGCTCCCTGAACGGGGTCACGAACTCGACCATGATCTCGGCGAGGTCCGTCTTGAGCGCGCCGTAGCCCTTGCCGGCGTACCGCTCCTCCAGTTCGGTGACGCCCGCCCCGGTGAGGGTCGAGTAGATCGTGAGGAGGTTGCTCACCCCGGGCTTGTTCTCGACGTCGTAGCGGATCACGGTGTCGGTGTCGGTGACCGCGCTCTTGACCTTCTTCGCCGTGGTCCTCGGCTCGTCGAGGAGGTTGATGAGGCCCTTGGGCGTGGACGCCGACTTGCTCATCTTGACCGTCGGGTCCTGGAGGTCGTAGATCTTCGCCGTCTCCTTGAGGATGTACGCCTTCGGGAGGGTGAAGGTCCGGCCGAACCGGCCGTTGAAGCGCTCGGCGAGGTCGCGGGTGAGTTCGATGTGCTGGCGCTGGTCCTCGCCGACCGGCACCTCGTCGGCCTGGTACAGCAGGATGTCGGCCACCTGGAGGACCGGGTACGTGAACAGGCCGACGGAGGTGCGGTCCGCGCCGTGCCGGGCCGACTTGTCCTTGAACTGGGTCATGCGGGAGGCCTCGCCGAAGCCGGTGAGGCAGTTCATGACCCAGGCGAGCTGGGCGTGCTCGGGGACGTGGCTCTGGACGAAGAGCGTGCAGCGGTCCGGGTCGAGTCCGGCGGCCAGCAGCTGGGCGGCGGCCAGACGGGTGTTGGCGCGCAGTTCCTCGGGGTCCTGCGGAATCGTGATCGCGTGCAGGTCGACGACCATGTAGAACGCGTCGTGGGTCTCCTGCAGGTCCACCCACTGGCGGACGGCGCCGAGGTAGTTGCCGAGGTGGAAGGAGCCTGCGGTGGGCTGGATTCCGGAGAGCACGCGGGGTCGGTCAGAGGCCATGTGCCCCATTCTCTCAGGTCCCGCGGCCGGGTCGGGAACGGACCGGGAACAGGGGGAGACCGCACCGTCCCCGGCGGTGCGACGCGGGCGTGGGGACGCGGGAGGGCGGCCGCACCGTCGGCGGGGCCGCGGTGACCGCACGGGTGCGCGCCGGGGAGCCGGAGGCGTGCGCGGGGCCGGTGCGGGCCCGCGCGGGCACCGCGCACGGGCGGTGTGCCGGAGGTGACGGGCGGCCCGTGGGCGGGCCGGGCGAGAGTCCGGCCGGCCGGCCGGGCGGGGGCCCGGACGCGCGGCGGGAGGGGCGGTGCCCGGCGCCGGCGACGGGCACCGGTCCCGGCTGGTGGCGGCGCCACCGGGGGCGCCCGGAGCGGCCCCGGCCCTGGTGCCGCGTCCGTGCGTGACGCGGTCGCCGCCGGTCCGCCGCGGGGAGGACCGGGAGGAGCCGGGACCGCGGCGGGAGCCGCCGGACGCCCGGCCGCGGCGCGCGGCGGCCCGGCACGTGGCCGGACCGCCGCGGGACGCGTCGGGGAGGGGCGCCTCAGCCGAGGTCGATCTCCGGGTAGAGCGGGAAGCCGGCGACCAGGTCGGTGGCGCGGCGGGAGATCTCGTCGGCGACCTTCGCGTCGAGGACGTGGGCCGCCTTGGAGGGGGCGCCCGACTTGGTGGTGCCGGGCTCCGCGGTGGTGAGGACGCGGTCGATGAGACCGGCGACCTCGTCCATCTCCGCGGTGCCCAGGCCGCGCGTGGTCAGCGCGGGGGTGCCGACGCGGATGCCGGAGGTGTACCAGGCGCCGTTGGGGTCGGCCGGGATGGCGTTGCGGTTGGTGACGATGCCCGACTCGAGCAGGGCGGCCTCGGCCTGGCGGCCGGTGAGGCCGTAGGAGGTGGCGACGTCGATCAGGTTGAGGTGGTTGTCGGTGCCGCCGGTGACCAGGGTGGCACCGCGGCGCATCAGGCCCTCGGCGAGAGCGCGGGAGTTGTCGACGATGCGCCGGGCGTAGTCGCGGAAGGACTCCTGGCGGGCCTCGGCCAGGGCGACCGCCTTGGCGGCCATGACGTGCGGGAGCGGGCCGCCGAGGACCATCGGACAGCCGCGGTCGACCTGGTCCTTGAGGGAGTCGTCGCACAGGACCATGCCGCCGCGCGGGCCGCGCAGCGACTTGTGGGTGGTGGTGGTGACGATCTGGGCGTGCGGGACCGGGTCGAAGTCGCCGGTCAGGACCTTGCCGGCGACCAGGCCCGCGAAGTGGGCCATGTCGACCATGAGCGTGGCGCCGACCTCGTCGGCGATCTCGCGCATGATCCGGAAGTTCACCAGACGGGGGTAGGCGGAGTAGCCGGCGACGAGGATCAGCGGCTTGAACGCGCGGGCCTGGGCGCGCAGGGCGTCGTAGTCGATGAGGCCGGTGGCCGGGTCGGTGCCGTAGGAGCGCTGGTCGAACATCTTGCCGGAGATGTTCGGGCGGAAGCCGTGGGTGAGGTGGCCGCCGGCGTCCAGGGACATGCCGAGCATGCGCTGGTTGCCGAAGGCCTGCCGCAGCTCGGCCCAGTCGGCGTCGGAGAGCTCGTTGATCTGGCGGACGCCGGTCTTCTCGAGGAAGGGGGCCTCCACGCGGTCGGCGAGCACGGCCCAGAAGGCGACGAGGTTGGCGTCGATGCCGGAGTGCGGCTGGACGTAGGCGTGGCGGGCGCCGAACAGCTCCCTGGCGTGTTCGGCGGCGAGCGACTCGACGGTGTCGACGTTGCGGCAGCCGGCGTAGAAGCGGCGGCCGACGGTGCCCTCGGCGTACTTGTCGCTGAGCCAGTTGCCCATCGCCAGGAGGGTCGCCGGGGAGGCGTAGTTCTCGGAGGCGATCAGCTTGAGCATCTCGCGCTGGTCGGCGACCTCCTGGCCGATGGCGTCGGCGACGCGCGGCTCGACGGCGCGGATCACGTCGAGGGCGGAGCGGAAGGCGGTGGAAGCGGTGGAGAGGGGCTCGGCTGACACGGGGGACCTCCGGACGTGGCGTCGGCGTTCACGGTGCGGCCCAGGCGCACGGCACTCGGTGCTGGGCGGTGCCCAGGGGCCGCTCCCCGATGGTCGGTCCCATCCCAGCGCGCCAGTCACGGCCCGCGGGCCAGCCTACCGGGAGCGGCCGGGGGAGGTTCCGGGCGTCCACCATGTGGGTCGTCCCGGGCCGCCCGCCGGGGCCGGGGCCCGCCCCCGGCGTCAGAGGATCACATGGGGCAGGAAGCGGGCGTACCCGTCGGTCACCAGGCCGGAGGACTCGCGGATGCCGAGGCCGGCGGACTCGTCCCCGACGACCCAGGCGCCCAGGACGACGTGGTTGCCGTCGAAGGCGGGCAGGGGGGCGAGCTGCTGGTAGCAGCAGGGTTCGTCGCGGACGACGGGGGCGGCGCCGGCCTCGTGGACGGTCACGCCGGCGCCCTCGCGGCCCAGCAGGGGCTTGGCGACGTAGCCGGTGGTGCCGGCCAGGTCGCGGGGGCCGTCGAGGTGGGCGGGGAGGAGGTTGGGGTGACCCGGGTGGAGCTCCCAGAGGATCGCCAGCAGGGCCTTGTTGCTGAGCAGCATCTTCCAGGCGGGTTCGATCCACAGGGTGCTTCCGGTGCCGCCGCCGTTGTCGAGGGTGTCGAGGACGTGGCCGGCGAAGCGGTCGGTGGTGAGCCATTCCCAGGGGTAGAGCTTGAAGATGCTGCGGATGAACCGCAGCCCGTTGTCGACGAAGCGGCCGGAGAGGCGGTCCCAGCCGATCTCCTCCATGGAGATCCAGTCGGTGTCGAGGCCGGCCTGCTCGGCGGTCTCCTTGAGGTAGGCGACGGTCATCAGGTCCTCGCCGCTCTCGTCGTCGGAGGAGTGGGCGAAGTACAGGGGGCTGCCCGGCGGGAGGAGGGCGGCCTGCTTCCGCCAGGCGTCGACGAGGCGTTCGTGCAGGGAGTTCCACTGGTCGGCGCCGGGGAAGCGTTCCTCCATCCAGAACCACTGGGGCGAGGCGGCCTCCACGAGGGAGGTCGGGGTGTCGGCGTTGTACTCCAGGAGCTTCGCGGGGCCGGTGCCGTCGTAGTGGAGGTCGAAGCGGCCGTAGACGGAGGGGAGTTCGGCGCGCCGGTGCCAGGCGTCGGCGACCGCGCGGGCGACGCGCGGGTCGGTGATGCCCAGGTCGGCGAAGCGGCCGGCGGTGACGATGTGGTCGGCGGCCGCGAGGCACATGCGGTGCAGTTCCTCGACGGTCTCCTCCAGCGCCTCGACCTCCTCCAGGGTGAAGACGTAGTGGGCGCTCTCGTCCCAGTAGGGGCGCAGGGAGCCGTCGGGGTGGCGGGTGAGGGGGTAGATGAGCCCCTGCTCCTCGACGGTCCGCTGCCAGCCGGGCCGGGGGTCGATGGTGCGGCGTTCCACGGGCCTGTTCCTCCTCCAGCGGTCGGCGGGGCGCTCAGCCGCCGCCGCTGCCGGAGCCCGAGCAGCCGAAGCCGCCCCGGTCGACGGCCTCGCTGCGGCTGAAGGTGCCGTTGTCGGCGTACCCGCGGCTGACCTCGGCGTCGTAGTACCAGTCGGCGTCGGCGGTGCCGGCCTTGCGGCCCTTGCCGGAGGAACCGGAGGTCTTGCAGTTCTTGTCGGCGACGACCTTGTAGCCGTGGGGGTAGGCGTAGCTGTTCCGGTCCACGCAGCGCCGGTCCGGGTCCGACCCGCACGCGGACAGGGCCGCCGCGAGGACCCCCATGCCGCCCAGCACCACCGTGCTGGACCGCAGCCGTCGTCGAGTCCGGGCCATGTCCTTCACTCCCCCGTGTGCTTCCGGTGTCCTCGCCGGGCGTTCCGCTCCCCGGCTCGCGGCGGACAGCCTAGGGACCGGCCGGACGGCGCGTACAGGAGCCCCCCGCCCGCGGGCCCTCCCCCGCCGTCGTTCGGCGGTGTTTGGCACCGGATGCGCCTTTGGTCCGGCCGTCGGTCAGGGCAGTGCCCGGCACAGTGCCTCCAGCGTGCCCGCCCAGGCGTGGTCCGGCGGGGTCGCGTAGCCGACGACCAGGGCGTCCTCGCGGGCGACCGCGGCGGCGGGGTGGCGGTAGCGGGAGAGGCCGTGCACGGCGAGGCCCTGCCAGGCGGCCGCGCGGACCACCGACGGCTCGGTGCCCGGCGGGAGTTCGAGGACCGCGTGCAGCCCCGCCGCGATGCCGGTGACCCGTACGCCGGGGGCCCGGGCCGCGAGCGCCTCGACCAGGGCGTCGCGACGGCGCCGGTAGCGCAGGCGGGCGGCGCGGACGTGACGGTCGTAGGCGCCGGAGGCGAGGAACTCGGCGAGGGCGAGCTGGTCGAGGACGCCGACGGACCGGCCGCCGCCGTGCGCGACGGCCTCCGGCACCAGCGACGGCGGGAGGACCATCCAGCCGAGGCGCAGTCCGGGGGCGAGGGACTTGCTGGCCGTGCCGAGGTACACCACGTGGTCGGGGTCGAGGCCCTGGAGCGCGCCGACGGCCTGGCGGTCGTAGCGGAACTCGCCGTCGTAGTCGTCCTCCAGGACCAGTCCGCCCGTGCGGCGCGCCCAGTCGACCGCCGCGGCGCGGCGGTCGGGGGCCAGGGCGCCGCCCAGCGGGAACTGGTGCGCCGGGTTGAGCAGCACCGCGTCGGCGTCGCCGGGGGGCCGCGCGCACGTGCCGAGGCCGTCGAAGGGGAGCGGGACGGTGCGCAGCCCGGTGCGTTCGGCCAGGTCCCAGTGGACGTCCAGGCCGTAGGGCTCCACGGCCAGCGTGCGGGCGCCGCGGGCGCGCAGGACCGCGCACAGCAGCTGGAGGCCGTGGGCGAACCCGCAGCAGACGACGAGGCGTTCGGGGTCGGCGCGCACGCCCCGGGCGCGCGCCAGGTAGTCCGCGAGCGCCGTGCGCAGCTCGGGCCGGCCGCGCGGGTCGCCGTAGCCGAAGGCGTCGTTGGGGGCGGCGGCCAGGGCGCGGCGGGTGGCCTTGAGCCAGGCGGCGCGGGGGAAGGAGGCGAGGTCGGGAGTGCCCGGGAGGAGGTCGTAGCGGGGCCGGCCGGGGTCCCGTCGCGGGGCGGCGGGGCGGGCCGGCGGCCGGGGCACCGCGCGGTCGGCGACCCGGGTGCCGGAGCCCTGCCGTGCGGTGAGCCAGCCCTCGGCGACCAGGTCGGCGTAGGCGTCGGCGACGGTGTTGCGGGCGATGCCCAGGTCGGCGGCGAGGGAGCGGGAGGAGGGCAGCCGGGTCCCCGGGGTGAGCCGTCCGGTGCGGACGGCCTCGCGCAGGGCGTCGGTCAGACCGCGGCGCAGGCCCGGGCCGGTCGGTTCGAGGTGCAGGTCGATGCCCAAAGTGGCCCGGTGTTCCGCCATGGGAATGGACCATACAACCGGGCTGCTTCGTCCCTAGGGTCGTGGCATGACGACCGACGACACCACGACGGCCCCCGTGCACGCCGCCGAGCCCGTGCCCCGGATGGACTGGGCCGCGCTGGCTCCCGACGTGTTCAAGGCGATGCTCCGGCTCGACGCGGCGGCCGGGCGCGGACTCGACGCCGGGCTGCGCGAGCTGGTGAGGATCCGCGCCTCGCAGCTCAACCGCTGCGCCTTCTGCCTGGACCTGCACACCAGGGACGCGCTCGCGGCGGGCGAGAGCGTCGAGCGGATCGTGCAGCTGAGCGCCTGGGAGGAGTCCCGGCACTTCTACACGGAGAAGGAGCTGGCGGCGCTGGAGCTGACGGACGCCGTGACCGTCCTCACCGACGGTTTCGTGCCGGACGAGGTGTACGAGAGGGCGGCCGGGCACTTCGAGGAGGCGGAACTGGCCCAGCTGATCGCCGCCATCGCGGTGATCAACGCGTGGAACCGGTTCGGCGTGACCACGCGCCGGGTGCCGGGGCACCACCGGCCGGAGCGGCACGCGTGACGGCCCGGACGACACACCTCGACGACGGGGTGCGCGCCGCCCTCCTGGCGCTGAGCGCCACCGCCGGGAAGGGGCTGGGCGATCCCGCGCTCGCCGAGCTGGTCCAGATCCGCGCCTCGCAGCTCAACCGGTGCGCGTTCTGCCTGGACCTGCACCTCGCGATCGCCCGGGAGCAGGGGGTGGACGAACGGCAGCTCGGTCTGCTGGCCGCCTGGCAGGAGGCCGGGGACGTCTTCGACGAGCGGGAGCGGGCCGCGCTGGCGCTGACCGAGGCGGTCACGGTGCTGACCGGGAGCGCCTCCCGGGCCTTCGGCCCCGGGGGAGGCTCCGTGCCGGACGAGGTGTACGAGAGGGCCGCGAAGCACTTCGACGACGTCCGGCTGGCCCACCTGATCGCGCTGGTCACCGTCGTCAACGGCTGGAACCGGCTGATGGTCGCCCGGCGGATCCCCCCGGGGAGCGCCGCGTGGTGAGCGGGGCGGACGCCTTCCGCGCGCTGCACCGCCGCCGCGCGCCGGGCGATCCCCTGGTCCTGCCCGGCCCGTGGGACGCGGCGAGCGCCCGGGTGTTCGCCGAGGCCGGGTTCCCGGCCCTCGCGACGCCCAGCGCCGGGGTGGCGGCCTCGCTCGGGTACGAGGACGGCGGGACGCCCGCGGACGAGATGTTCGCGGCGGTCGCGCGGATCGCCCGGGCGGTGGAGGTCCCGGTGTCGGCGGACGTGGAGGCGGGGTACGGGCTCGCGCCGGGGGAGCTGGTGGAGCGGCTGCTGGAGACGGGCGCCGTGGGCTGCAACCTCGAGGACTCCGTGGACGGTGTCCTCAAGGACCCGCACGAGCACGCCGCGTGGCTGGCCGGGGTGCGGGCCGCCGCGGGCGGCCGGCTCTTCGTCAACGCCCGTGTGGACACCTTCGTCCGCGGGGTCGCCGATCCCGGACAGGCCCTCTTCCGGGCCCGGTTGTACGTCGAGGCCGGCGCCGACTGCGTGTATCCGATCGGCGCCCCGGTGGAGGTGCTGCCCCTGCTGCGGGCCGGGATCGAGGGGCCCCTCAACGTGCTCGCGCGGCTGGACGGCGAGGGCCCCTCGCCCACCGCGCTCGGTGAACTCGGGGCCACGCGCGTCACGTTCGGGCCGGGACTGCAGCGCCGTGCCGTGCGGGCGCTGCGCGACGTCGCGGCCGGTCTCGCGGGGTGAGGGTCAGGGCAGCCACTCCTTCCAGACGGACTCGTGGCCGCCCACCCACTTCTCCGCCGCCTCCTCGGGGGACAGCTTCTGGTCGGCGATCATCAGGGAGACCTCGTTCTGGTCCTCGGTCGTCCAGGTGAACCGCTTCAGGAAGTCCGCCGCCTCGCCGCCGTTGCGCGCGAAGTCCGCGTTGAGGTACTTCTGCAGCGGGGTGTGCGGGTAGGCGCAGGCGACCTCCTCCGGTTCGGCGTCGCAGCCCTCCTCGTACGGGGGCAGCTCCACCTCGGTCATCGGCACCTTCTCGAACAGCCACTGGGGGGTGTACCAGTAGGTGAGGAAGGGCTTCCTCCCCTTGGCGAACTGCTGGATCTGGGTGATCTGCGCGGCCTCGGAGCCGGCGAAGACCACCTTGAAGTCCAGCTCCAGGTTCTTCACCAGCGCCTTGTCATTGGTGACGTAGGACGGCGAGCCGTCCATCAGCTGGCCCTTGCCGCCGCTCTCCGGGGTGCGGAACCGGTCGGCGTACTTGTTGAGGTTCCTCCAGTCCTTGATGTCGGGGTGCTGCTCGGCGAAGTACGTCGGCACGAACCAGCCGATGTGTCCGGTGACGCCGAGGTCGCCGCCGTTCACGATCGTCTTCTTGTCCTCGACGTAGCGCCGTTCCTGCTCGGGGTGGCCCCAGTCCTCCAGGATGGCGTCGACCCGGCCCTGGCTGAGCGCGTCCCACGCGGGCACCTCGTCGATCTGGACGGTGTCGACGCGGTAGCCGAGCTCGTGCTCCAGCAGGTACCGGGCGACGGCCACGTTGGCCTGGGCGCCCACCCAGGACTGCACGGACAGGGTGACCGTCTTCGCCCCCCGGGCGTTCGCGAAGGGGGACGCCTGCCGGGTCATGTCGGCGGCACCGCAGCCGGTGAGCAGGGCGAGCGCGAGGACTCCGGCCGCGGCGGAGGTCGTACGGCGTCGCATGTCACGCTCCCTTCGTCGCGCGGCGTCCGGTGGGCTGGGTCACCCTGTCGAGCATCAGGCCCAGGCAGACGATCGCGGCCCCGGCGACCAGTCCGGTCGCCAGGTCGCCCTGGGCGAGGCCGAGGACGACGTCGTAGCCGAGCGCGCCGCCGCCGACCAGGCCGCCGATGATGACGACGGCGAGCACCAGGACGACGCCCTGGTTGACGGCGAGCAGCAGGGCCGGCCGGGCCAGCGGGAGCTGGACCTGGCGCAGCTGCTGGGCGCCGGTCGCGCCGAGCGAGCGGGCCGACTCCAGGGCGGCCGGGTCGACCTGGCGCAGGCCCTGGGCGGTGATGCGGACGACGGCCGGCAGCGCGTAGACGACCGCGGCGGCGACGGCCGGGGCGCGGCCGACGCCGAACAGGGCGACGACCGGAATGAGGTACACGAACTGCGGCATCGTCTGGAACACGTCCAGGACCGGCCGCAGCAGCCGTTCGAAGCGGTCGCTGCGGGCGGCCGCGATCCCGGTCGCGATGCCGGTGACGAGGGTGACGGCGACGGCCGCGAGGACCTGCGCGAGCGTGTCCAGCGACGGCCGCCACACGCCGAGCACCCCGATCGCGGCCATGGCGAGGACGGCGGTGAGCGCGGTGCGCCAGGTGCCGATCAGCCAGGCCGGGGCGGCGACCGCGAGCAGCACCGCCCACCAGGGCAGCCCCTGCAGGCCGTCGCGGAGCGGGTCGAGCACCCAGGTGGTGAAGCGGCCCGCCCAGTCCGCGGTGCCGCCGACGACGGGGACGCCCGAGTACAGGTGGGCGGTCATCCAGTCGACGGCGCGGTTGACCGGCTCGGCGATGCCGACGACCCGTCCGTCGGGCCACTGCAGCGCGCCGGCCAAGCGCCCGGCGACCGCCACGGCCGCGGCGCCGGCCAGGGCGCACAGCCACAGCGCGCGGGCGTGCGGCGCGGGCTCCTGGCCGAGCCGGGCGCCGGCCGCGCCGGTCACCCGGTCCAGGACGACGGCGAGCAGCACGATCGGGATGCCGGCGGCGAGCGCGGCGCCCACGTCGACCGAGGCCAGCGCCTGGTAGACGCGGTCGCCGAGGCCGCCGGCGCCGATCACGGAGGCGATGACGGCCATGGACAGCGCCATCATGATCGTCTGGTTGAGGCCGAGCAGGAGCTCCTTGCGGGCCAGCGGAAGACGGGCGGTCAGCAGGCGCTGGCGGGCGGTGGCGCCGAGCGACTCGACCGCCTCCAGCACCTCCGGATCGGCGCCGCGCAGACCGAGCGCGGTGAGGCGGGCCATGGGCGGCGCGGCGTAGACGACGGTGGCCAGCACGGCCGCCGGGACGCCGATGCCGAAGACCAGGACGACCGGCAGGAGGTAGGCGAAGGCCGGGAGCACCTGCATGGTGTCCAGGACCGGGCGCAGCGCGCGGTGCGTCCGGTCGGACAGCCCGGCGGCGAGCCCGAGCAGCCCGCCGACGGCGACCGACGCGGTCACCGCGACGACCATCAGGGCGAGCGTCTGCATGGTCGGCACCCACATGCCGAGCAGCCCGCAGGCGAGGAGGGCGGCGGCGGTCCCGAGGGCGAGCCGGACGCCCGCGACCCGCCAGGCGACGAGCGCGGCGAGGGCGGTCGTCCCCGCCCAGCCGACGGCGAGGAGGGCGAGGTAGACGGCGCGTACGGCGATGACGACGACGTTGCTGACGTGGCCGAGGAAGTACAGGAAGAGGGGGTGGGAGTCCCGGTGGTCGATGATCCAGTCGCTCGCCCGGTCCAGCGGCCCGGAGAGGTCGACGGTCAGCGCCTCCGGCCAGCCGCCGCTCGCCCAGCGGGCGGCGGCGAGCGGGACGAGGACCGCGGCCACGAGGGCCAGCGCGAGGAGCTTGCGCAGGGCCGGACGGGCCGGGGCGCCCGGCGACGGGGCCTTCCGGGCCGGTGCCGTGATCGTCGCCATCACACCGGCTCCTCGCCGCCGGCCGTGAGGGCGGCCGGCGCGCGGCGCCCGGCCGGTGCCTGCCCGGCACCGGCCGCGCCCGGGCCGGTCACGCCCGCCACCACGCCCAGCAGGGCCGCCGAGTCGACCACGCCCAGGCAGCGGCCCCCGTCCAGGACGCGGGCCGGGCCGCCCGCGCGGGCGACGGCCTCGATGGCCTCCGACACCGTGGCGTCGGGCCGCACCGCCGGGCCGCTGCCGGCCTCCTCGGCACTGACGGCGGGGCGCATGGCCGTGCGGACGGTCACGACCTGCTCGCGCGGGACGTCCCGGACGAAGGCGCGGACGTAGTCGTCGGCGGGCGCGCCCACGATCTCCTCGGGGGTGCCGAGCTGGACCACGCGGCCGTCGCGCATCAGGGCGATGCGGTCGCCCAGCTTCAGCGCCTCGCCGAGGTCGTGGGTGATGAAGACCATCGTGCGGCCCTCCTCGCGGTGCAGCCGGACCACCTCCTCCTGCATGTCGCGCCGGACGATCGGGTCGAGCGCGCTGAACGGCTCGTCGAACAGCAGCACCTCGGGGTCGGCGACCAGCGCGCGGGCCAGTCCCACGCGCTGCCGCTGGCCGCCGGAGAGCTGCGCGGGCCTGCGCTGCTCCAGGCCCTCCAGGCCGACCTTGGCGACGGCCTCGGCGGCCCGCGCACGGCGCTCCGCCCTGCCGACGCCCTGGATCTGGAGGCCGTAGGCCACGTTGTCGAGGACGGTGCGGTGCGGCAGCAGGCCGAAGTGCTGGAAGACCATGGCGGCACGGTGGCGGCGCAGTGCGCGCAGCCGTGCCCGGTCCATGGCGCGGACGTCCTCGCCGTCGATGGCGATGGTGCCCGCGGTCGGCTCGATCAGCCGGGTCAGGCAGCGCACCAGGGTGGACTTGCCGGAGCCGGACAGTCCCATGACGACGAAGACCTCGCCCCTGCGGACGTCGAAGCCCACGTCCCGGACGGCGGCCGTGCAGCCGGTGCGGGCGCGCAGCTCGGCCGGGCCGAGGGCGGCGAGCTGCGGGTCGCCGGGGACGCGGTGGGCCTTCGGTCCGAAGACCTTCCACAGGCCGTCGACGGAGAAGACGGGGGTATGGTCCGCGGTGTCGGTGGCGGTGCTCACCGGGCATCGCCCCCGATCAGGTCGGCGGCCCGCTCGCCGACCATCAGCACCCCGATCATCGGGTTCACGGCGGTCATGGTCGGGAAGACGGAGGCGTCGGCGATCCGGATGCCCTCCAGGCCCCTGATCCGCAGCTCGGGGTCGACCACGGCGTCCCCGTCGTCCGCGGCGCCCATCCGGCAGGTGCCCGCCGGGTGGTAGACGGTGTGGGCGGCCTTGCGGGCGTACTCGCTCAGCTCCTCGTCGCCGGTGACGTCCGGGCCGGGGCACACCTCGCGCTTGAGCCAGCCGGCCAGCGGCTCGGTCCTCGCGATCTCCCGGGCGATCCGGATGCCGTCGACGAGGGTGCGGCCGTCGTAGTCGTCCTCGTCGGTGAAGTAGCGGAAGTCCAGGGCGGGCTTGACCTCGGGGTCGGCGCTGGTGAGGTAGAGCCGGCCGCGGGACTTGGGCTTGGGGATGTTCGGGGTCATGGAGACGCCGAACTCCGGCCGCTCGTAGCCCAGTCGCTCCGGGTTGTCGGTGAACGGGATCTGGTAGAAGTGGAACATCAGGTCGGGGCCCGCGTGTTCGGGGTCGCGGCGCACGAACAGGCCGGCGTCGGAGTCCATCGCGGAGTTGTCCGGGATGGGGCCGTTCGTCTCCCAGACGATCACCGACTCGGGGTGGTCGAGCAGGTTCTCGCCGACGCCGGGCAGGTCGTGCGCCACGGGTATGCCGAGCGCCTCCAGGTCGGCCCTCGGGCCGATGCCGGAGTGCAGCAGCAGCCGGGGCGAGTCGACGGCCCCGGCGCAGAGGACGACCTCGCGGCGGGCCTTGACCAGGATCTCCTCGCCGTCCTTGGCGCGGACGTGGACGCCCTCGGCGCGGGTGCCGTTCAGCTCCAGCCGGTACGCCCAGGTCTCCAGCAGGATCGTGAGGTTGGGGCGCTCGTCCATCACCGGGTGCAGGTAGGCCACCGACGCCGAGGAGCGCTTGTTGTCCTCCGGGTGGTAGGCCAGGTCGAAGAAGCCGACGCCCTCGTGGAACGGCTTCCTGTTGAAGCCCTCCACGCGGGGCACGCCGAGCGCGGCCTGGGCGGCGTCGACGAAGTCGCGGGCGATGGCGTTGCGGTCCTTCTCGTCGACCGGGACGATGTTGTTCTCGAGCCGGGCGTAGTACGCCTCCATCTGCACCGCGCCCCAGCCCTCGGCGCCGGCCGCCTCCCACTCGTCCCAGTCGGACGGCAGCGGCTTGAACGCGATGAGCGTGTTGTGCGAGGAGCAGCCGCCGAGGACGCGGGCCCGGCTGTGCCGGATGTGCGAGTTGCCGCGCGGCTGCTCGACGGTGGGGTAGTCGTAGTCGAGTTCGCCGCCGAGCAGGCCCATCCAGCGGCGCAGGGTGAGCACGTCGTCGCGGCCGACGTCGGTGGGGCCGCCCTCGATGACGGCGACGGTGACGTCCGGGTTCTCGGTCAGCCGGGAGGCGATGACGGAACCGGCGGTTCCACCGCCGATGACGACGTAGTCGTATTCCTGTTCACGGGTGTGGTCGGACATGACAGGGGTACTCCTCCGGAACTCGGGACGGGTGGACGGGTGGTGACGCCGGATGCGCTCGGGACGGCGTTCCGGCCGGCGTGGGGACGGCGATGCGGGGCGCGGCGGTCCGCGGGCGCGGGAAGGTGCCGGTCCGCGGGCGCGGGAAGGTGCCCGGTCGCGCCCCGTCGCGTCACCCCGCGCGCCGTGCGGGCGTCACGGGGGCGTCCTCGCGCCCGTGACGCCGCGGCGCCGGTCGCGGCTCAGCCGGCGAACCAGCGCACCGGCTTCGGCGCCAGGTTCTGGTAGACGTGCTTGGTCTCGCGGTACTCGGCGAGACCGGCCGGGCCGAGTTCGCGGCCCACTCCGCTCTTGCCGAAACCGCCCCACTCCGCCTGCGGGAGGTAGGGGTGGAAGTCGTTGATCCACACGGTGCCGTGGCGCAGCCGTCCGGCCACGCGGCGGGCGCGGCCCGCGTCGGCGGTCCAGACGGCGCCGGCCAGCCCGTACTCGGTGTCGTTGGCGAGGGCGACGGCCTCGTCCTCGGTGCGGAAGGTCTCGACGGTGAGCACCGGGCCGAAGACCTCCTCGCGCACCACGCGCATCTCGCGGTGGCAGCGGTCGAGGACGGTCGGCTCGTAGAAGTAACCGGCCGCGGGACGCGCGGCGGACGGCTCGGGCCGCTTGCCGCCGCAGCGCAGCACCGCGCCCTCGGCGAGCGCGGACTCGACGTACGCCTCGACCTTCGCGCGCTGCTGCTCGGAGACCAGCGGTCCGCACTCGACGCCCTCCTCGGTGCCCCGGCCGAGCCTGATCCGCTCGGCGCGGCGGGCGAGTTCGGCGACGAAGCGGTCCCGGACCGACTCCTCGACGATGAGCCGGGCACCGGCCGAGCAGACCTGGCCGCTGTGGATGAAGGCCGCGTTCAGGGCCTGGTCGACGGCGGTGTCGAAGCCCTCCTCGGTGGCGCAGGCGTCGGCGAAGACGACGTTGGGGTTCTTGCCGCCGAGTTCGAGGGCGACCTTCTTCACTCCCGGGGCGGCGGCCTGGGCGACCTTGACGCCGCTGGCCAGCCCGCCGGTGAAGGAGACCAGGTCGACGTCGGGGTGCTCGGCGAGCCGGGCGCCGACCGTGTGGCCCGGCCCGGTGACGATGTTGGCGACCCCGGCCGGCAGCCCCGCCTCGACGAGCAGCTCGACGAGCGCGACGGTGGTCATCGGGGTGATCTCGCTGGGCTTGACGACGAAGGTGTTGCCGGCCGCCAGAGCCGGGGCGATCTTCCAACTGGCCTGGAGCAGCGGGTAGTTCCAGGGCGTGATCATCGCGCACACGCCGACCGGCTCGTGCACGACGACGCTGTGGACGTCGGGCGAGCCCGCGTCGACGACCCGGCCGGGCGCCTCGGCGGCGACCAGGTCGGCGAAGTGGCGGAAGGCGTCGGCGACGCAGTCGATGTCGACGCGCCCCTCCTCGACGGTCTTGCCCGCGTCCCGGCTCTCCAGCAGGCCGAGCTCCTCCCGGTCCCGCACGAGCAGGTCGGCGACGCGGCGCAGCAGCGCGGCCCGCTCGGCGACGGGGGTGCGCGGCCACGGGCCCTCGTCGAAGGCCTGCCGGGCGGCGGCCACCGCCAGGTCGGCGTCCTTCTCGTCGCCCTCGGCGACCACGGCGAACGGCAGGGCGTCCGCGGGGTCGAGGACCTCGCGCGTGGCCCCCGAGACGGCCGCTCGCCATGCACCCCCCGCGTGGATGGTGTCGCGCGCCCGGAGTTCCGTACTGTCCGCCATGATCCCTTACTGACCTTCCGTTCTGTGCCGCGTCCCCGGGGCGCACGGGTGCCGCCCAGGGGACCGGGTGCACCTGCCCCTGCCCCGCGGATCCATGCGCGGGACCGGCCGAAAGTGCGCCGTCTCACGGATAGCGAGGGCGAAAGGGTGCGAATCCCCCGCCCCGTGAGCGCTCCGTCACCGGGGGCGTGCGGCGGGGAACGCCGGCCGGGGGCCCGGCCGGTTCCCGCGCCGGCGCCCGTGCCGCAGGGGGTGCGCGGCGGACGGAAGCGGCCGGGGGCCGCCCGCACCGTGCGCGCTCGTCCTCGCGGCCGTCCGCCCCACCAAGCGGTGATCCCCGGCCCGCGTGGGCGGGCCGGGGATCACCGGGGGAACGGGGTGCGTCGAACGGGGCGCGTCAGATGAGGCCGAGACCGCGGACCGCCTCGCGCTCCTCCTCGAGCTCCTTGACGGAGGCGTCGATGCGGGCGCGGGAGAAGTCGTTGATCTCCAGGCCCCGGACGATCTCGTACGTGCCGTCCTTGACGGTGACCGGGAAGGAGGAGATCAGGCCCTCGGGGACGCCGTAGGAGCCGTCCGACGGGATGCCCATGGAGACCCAGTCGCCCTCCGGGGTGCCGTTGACCCAGGAGTGGACGTGGTCCACGGCGGCGTTGGCGGCGGAGGCGGCCGACGAGGCGCCGCGGGCCTCGATGATCGCGGCACCGCGCTTGGCGACGGTCGGGATGAAGTCCTCGGCCAGCCACTTCTCGTCGTTCACGACCTCGGCGGCGTTCTTGCCGGCGACGGTGGCGTGGAAGATGTCCGGGTACTGGGTGGCGGAGTGGTTGCCCCAGATCGTCAGCTTCTTGATCTCGGAGACGGGGACGCCGGTCTTCTTCGACAGCTGGGTCAGCGCGCGGTTGTGGTCCAGGCGGGTCATGGCGGTGAACCGCTCGGCGGGGACGTCCGGCGCGGCGGCCTGGGCGATCAGCGCGTTGGTGTTGGCCGGGTTGCCGACGACCAGGACGCGGATGTCGTCCGCGGCGTGGGCGTTGATGGCCTGGCCCTGCGGCTTGAAGATGCCGCCGTTGGCCTCCAGCAGGTCACCGCGCTCCATGCCCTTGGTGCGCGGGCGGGCGCCGACGAGGAGGGCGACGTTGGCGCCGTCGAAGGCCACGTTCGGGTCGTCCGTGATGTCGATGCCCCGCAGGAGCGGGAACGCGCAGTCGTCCAGCTCCATGGCCGTGCCCTCGGCGGCCTTGAGCGCCGGGGTGATCTCCAGCAGGCGCAGCCTGACCGGTACGTCCGCGCCGAGCAGCTGGCCGGAGGCGATGCGGAAGAGCAGGGCGTAACCGATCTGGCCGGCCGCGCCGGTGACGGTGACGTTCACGGGAGTGCGGGTCATGGCGTTCTCCGTATGACAGCTGGCGGTGGGGCGGTCCCTGCCCCGGGGTGCGGGATCCCCGCGGCCGGTTCGCGGTGACCGGTCGCCGGAACGGGTTGGTCCGGCGCCGTCCGCCGCGATGATCGATCACGGATGGGAATGATCGATCTCTTGGCGTCAAGAGAGATCCAGCGGTCAGGCTATCGCGGCATCCGCGATCACGGAGGGCAGGGCTCTCTGTGGCCCATCCCACAGAGCGGCCCCCTCCGGTACGCGGTACGGACGCGAAAAGGCGGCCGCCCGTCCGGGAGAGGTGGGGGACGGGTCGGCCGCCGTCGGGGGCCGACCGTGCCGGACTCCCGTGGGGGTACGGTGCGCGTGCCCGGCTTTCGCCGGGCCATGCGGGCCCGTCACACATTCCCCACATATCTCCCGGAGAACTCCGCGAGGAGGCGGGAAGCACCCCCCGACCGGGTGAAGGGGGCGAGCCTTCGGTCCGTCCGGCCGCTCCGCACGGCTCCCGTCCCGCGCGGCCCTCACCCGTACGGCGTCGGCCCCGCGCGGCCCCTCACCCCGTGCAGCCTTCCTCGCCGGAGGCGAGCACCGTACAGGCCTTCGCCTGCGCCGCGTCCTCGACCGCCACCATCGCGGTGTACGCGACCGCGTCACCGGCCTCGGTGACGGTGTCGCTCTGCCGCGCCCCGCCCGCGGTGATCTCGACCTTGTCGCCCTGCGCGGCCTGGGTGATGCGGCCCCAGGCGGCGCCGCAGACCTCGCTGTAGCGGACCTCCACGGTGGTGGTGCCGACGGTCGCGGTCCCGGCGGTGGTCACGAGGTCGCCGCTGCACCCCATGCTCTCCGCGTCCTTGCCCGCGCAGCCGTCGCCGCTGCACTTCACGCCGGGGGGCAGGTTCGCGTCGGTGGTGGCGGTGGGCGACGGGGACGCGGCGGCCTCGTTCTTCCCGTCGCCCTCGGTCCCGGTGACGTAGAGCGCGGCGGCGATCACCACCAGCACTCCCACGGCGCCGACGACGAACCTCGCCGTGCGCCGCTTGCCCCCGGCACCGCCGGAGCGGCCGCGGTCGGCCGTGCCCCGGGGCGGCGCGCCGTGCGCTCCCGGCGTCCCGCCGTACCCGGCGGGCGGTGCGGCCACGGCCCCGGCGCCGCGGCCCGGCTGCGGCGCCCCGGCGCGTCCGTCGACGCCCCACGAGTTCACCGCGGAGGCGTCGGGGGCGTCGGCGGCGGTCGGCTGCGGCGGCACGCCCGGGGAGACACCGGCCGGCCCCGCGACCCCCGGACGGACGGCGGCACCGCCCTTGCGGCTCCTGCCGCCCGGGCCCGCCGGCGGGCCGGCGAGCTCGCTGAGCGCGGCGCGCGCCTGCGAGATCCGGATCGCCTCCATCGTCATGTCGTGCCGCATCTCCGAGCGGCTCCAGGCACGCTCGGCGAGCTCCCACATGGTGGTCAGGTGCACCGGGTTGGTCCCGGTGACCTCGGCCAGGGCCACGATCGCGCGCTTGGGCGCGAGCAGCCGGCCGTTCAGGTAGCGCTCCCAGGACGTCTTGCTGTAACCCGTGCTGTCGGCGACCGAGGCGACGCTCAGGCCGCTGCGGTCCACCACCCGCCTGAGCTGGCTCGTGAACTCCCTGATCTGCGGATCGAGTTCATCCGGCAAGGCCTTCCAACGAGGCATTGCTTCCCCCCTCTTCCCCCGGGTTCGTGCTGGTGTTTCCCTCGCGCATGGTGCCCTCCGCCGAGCCCCGCTCCGGCTACCCACAGGGATGCCGCCGGGCAGGGGCTCAGTTCCCGAGGTGGGGGCGCACGAGAGCATCGGGCCAGGGGCGCACGCCGTCGCGCGCCCGCTCGTACTCGCTCGCGGACCAGTGTCCCACCGGCCGCCCCCGCGACCGAACGGAACCCCGCACAAACCCGGCCGGGCCCTCCGCCTCGCGCAGGGGGAGGTCCTGGAGTGGTCAGGGGGTTCCGGAGCGCGTAGCGGAATGGTCACTTCCGTGCCACAGCGGCCGGACAGCCGTTGAACAGGCGCTTCGCCGTGCAGGAAGGTTGTTCCCGGCGGCGGCCCGCCCTCTCACGGGGGTGAGGACGGGCCGCCGCACGCGGCACTGCGCTCCGCGGGCCGCTACCCGCTGACCGTGAAGTGCAGCGTGTCCTTCAGGAACGGGATCTCCAGCCACGGCTTGGGCTGCACCATCAGCGCCAGCAGCACGATCGCCAGGCCCAGCACGCCGTACGTGACGATGTCCGTGAAGCGGGAGCGCACCGCGAGCATCCCGACGTGCGGCACCAGCCACCGCAGCACGGCCCCGGTCAGCAGCGCCGCGCCGATCAGCAGCGCGCCGAACCGGAACAGGTCGAGCGCGGTCAGCAGCAGCCCCAGTCCGACCGTGAGCAGCACGGCGAGGATCGGCCACTGGCGGGCGGGCGCGGGGGCGTCGCGGGGAGCTGCCCGGCCACCGCCCTCCGGGCGGGCGGTGTCCCGGGTGAACAGCGGGAACCGGCGGGTGGCACGACGCGGCCGGCCCTCGGCGTCCGGCGCGCTGACCGGATCGCGGACGGTGATCTCCTCACCGGTCCCCTCGTCCCGCCCGGCCGCGTCCGGGGCGTCCCGGCCGTCGCGGGCGCCGTGCTCAGCCGACACTGCGCTCCGCCGCCTCGACCACGTTGACCAGCAACTGGGCCCGCGTCATCGGACCGACGCCGCCGGGGTTGGGGGCGACCCAGCCGGCCACCTCGGCCACACCCGGGTGGACGTCGCCCACGATCCTGCCCTCGGCGCTGCGGGAGACGCCGACGTCGAGGACGGCCGCGCCGGGCTTGACGTCCTCCGGGCGGATCAGGTGGGCCGAACCGGCGGCGGCCACGATGATGTCCGCGCGCCTGAGGTGGGCCGACAGGTCGCGGGTGCCGGTGTGGCACTGGGTCACGGTGGCGTTCTCGCTGCGCCGGGTCAGCAGCAGCGGCATCGGACGGCCGATGGTCACGCCGCGGCCGACGACCACGACCTCGGCGCCCTTGGTCTCCACCCCGTAGCGGCGCAGCAGGGTCAGGATGCCGTTGGGGGTGCAGGGCAGGGGGGCCGGTTCGTTGAGGACGAGGCGGCCGAGGTTCATCGGGTGCAGGCCGTCGGCGTCCTTGTCCGGGTCCATCAGTTCGAGGATGCGGTTCTCGTCGATGCCCCTGGGGAGGGGCAGCTGGACGATGTAACCGGTGCAGGAGGGGTCCTCGTTCAGCTCGCGGACGACCGCCTCGATCTCCTCCTGCGTGGCCGTGCCCGGCAGCTCGCGCTGGATGGAGGAGATGCCGACCTGGGCGCAGTCGCGGTGCTTCCCGGCGACGTACTTCTGGCTGCCGGGGTCCTCCCCGACGAGGATCGTGCCGAGGCCGGGCGTGACGCCCTTCTCCTTCAGCGCCGCCACGCGGGCGGTCAGATCGGACTTGATCTCGGCTGCGGTGGCCTTGCCATCGAGAATCTGGGCGGTCATGGCCCCATCCTCGCGGATGACCGGCCCCGGGTTCCAATCCGCCCGCACGGCGGACGGCCGCGACGCCCCGGTCCCGCCCCGAACACGGATCACCCGTTTCCGGTCAAGATCAGTGATGTTGCACTTGCACAACACATACGGGATGCGACTGGACAAGAAAGAGGCCGGTCAAGAACGATGAGTCGCACAGTGCCGCAGGCAGAACCGGGGGGACGGACAGCACCTGTAGAAATTCCTCCGCGCCGTGCCTCGCATCGTCCCCGCACGCGTTGATGACAACGGAGGAAGAACCGCCATGAGTTTCGGCGACCCGAACAACCCCTACGGCGCCCCGCAGGGCCAGCAGCCCGGTTACGGCTACCCGCAGCAGCCCGGCCAGCCCGGCTACGGCTACCCCGCGGCCCCGCCGCTCCAGCCCTACGGCCACCCCGGCGCGCCGGCGGTCATGCCCGGCGGCGTCAAGGCCGCGCGCGTGATGCTGTTCGTGCTCGGCGGCTTCCAGGTGCTCGGCGGCCTGCTGATGATGATCGCCAGCGCCTGGTTCGCGGACCAGTTCGAAGACATCGTCTCCTCCGACCCGACCATCTCCGCGGAGGACGCGGACGCCGCCGCGAGCATCGGCGCGGGCGTCATGATCTTCATCGGGCTGATCGTGCTGGGGTTCGCGTTCTGGGCGATCTTCACGGCTGCCAAGTTCGCCACGGGCCGCGGCGGCATACGCATCTCCGCGATCATCTACGGTTCGCTGGTCACGCTGTTCAGCGTGATCAGCCTGCTCGGCGCCAACGTGTTCGCGTTGGTCAGCCTGGTGCTCGGCATCCTGATCATCGTGTTCTGCGCCAACAAGAACGGCGGACTCTGGTTCAACCGGCCGAAGTACTGAAACCCCTCCCGGTTCGCACGCCTTCCCCGCCGAACGCGCCACAGGGCCGTGTCCCACCCGAACGAGGGGGACACGGCCCTGGTGCGTCCCCCGCCCGCACGGGCACCGGACCGCGCCTTTCCCGCCAAACACGCCGCGGGGCCGTGTCCCACCCGAACGGGGGAGACACGGCCCCGGCGCGTCGCCCTACCCTGGCCGAGTAGCCGTCAGGCACGGGGGGATGCGCCTTGTACAGCCTCATCGTCGTACCTCCGCCGACCGCGGAGAAGGACCCGGACCACCGCGCCCACTTCCGTCTCGCCCCCGGCGAGCGCCTCGCCTTCGGCCGCTCCGCGCACGGCAACGACCTGCGCATCGAGCACGGGGGCGTCTCCCGCAGGGCCGGTGAGATCACCGCCCAGGGCGCCTTCTGGCTGCTGAGCAACCTCAGCCGGGAGCAGACGTACGTCGTGGAGAACCCGGAGGGCGCGGGCGAGCACATCAAGGTCGGGCCGGGGCGGCTGGACGCGCCGGTGCCGTTCGAGTTCTCGCGGATCGTGCTGCCGGCCTCCGGCGAGCTGCTGCCGCTGGAGGTCTGGGCCCCGTGCCACGACCACGTGCGCCTCGACGGCGATCCCGACGGCGCCGCCACCGCGCCCGCCTTCTCCCTGGACCGCGCCACGCGCTACTTCGCGGTGCTGGCCGCCCTGTGCGAACCCCGGCTGCGCGGCGCCCCGCACGCCCCGCTGCCCACGGTCGAGCAGGTCGTGGAGCGGCTGCGGCCGGCCTGGCCCGCCGCGTCCCGCACCTCGGTGCAGTGGAACATCGACTACCTCGCCGTGAAGCTGCGCCTCAAACAGGACCCCGGGACCGCGGACCCGGGACCGCGGCTGAACGGCAAGAAGGAGTCGCTGGTCTCCCTGGCGCTCCGCTTCGACCTGGTCCGCGAGGACGACCTGGCGGTCCTGGGGGCACCGCCGCGTCAGGGGGTCCGGTGACCGAGGCCTACGCCGTGCCGGTCCCCAAGGGATACCGGGTGGGCGAGTGGGAGGTGCGCGAGCCGATCGCGACCGGCGCCTTCGGCAGCGTGTACGCCGGCCGGCGCACCGGGGGCGGGGAGGACCTGCCGCGGACCGCCGCCCTGAAGTTCCTGCCCACCGGCACGAACACGCCCCGCCGACTGAACCACCTGCGCGAACTGGTCGAGCGGGAGGTCGACGTGCTGCGCCGGCTCAGACGGCCGCGGCTGATCCGGATGTACGAGACGCTCACCGTCGACGACCCCGGCCGCCCGGACCTGGACGGCGCCACCGTGCTCGTGCTGGAGAGGGCGGAGGGCTCCCTGTCCGCCCTGCTCGCCGACTCGCCCCGGCCCGAGTCGGGCCCCGGGCTGCTCCTCCAGGTCTGCGAGGGGCTGGCCCAGCTGCACCGGGCGGGCTGGGTGCACGGGGACCTGAAACCGGCCAACGTGCTGCTGATGGCGGACGGTTCGGTCCGCCTCGCCGACTTCAACACGGCCGCCGAGCTCGAGGGCACCCACGCCTACACGTCCGCCTTCTCCACCCCCGACTACACCCCGCCCGAGCTGCTGTGGTCCGAGATCGGTGAACGGGGCCGCCGGATCCGCCCGTCCGCCGACGTGTGGGCCTTCGGCGTGCTCGCCCACCTCGTCCTCACCGGTTCCTTCCCGCTGCCCGGCGCCACCCCGACGGTCCGCCGCGACGCGGCCGCCGCCTACGCGTCCGGCACCGACGGGCTGCGGCTCTCCCCCGCACTGCCGGACGCCTGGCGGGACGTCGTGCGGGCCTGCCTGACCCGGACCCACGAGGACCGCGTCGACGGGGAGGCGCTGCTGCGGCGGGTGCGGGCGGCGGCCGGCACGGGACGTCCGTTCCGGCTGCCCCGGCTGCCGCCCGCCCGCCGCCGCTCGCGGCGGGCCGTCGTCGCCTCGACCGCCGCCGCCACCGCCGCCGCGGCCGCCCTCGGGTACGGCATCGACACCTGGGCCGCGTCCGACCGCGGCGGCCGGGACGCGGGGGGAACCGCGAACGCCGGCGCCGCCTCGTACGGCGCCGGCGAACTCCGCACCGACCGGGGCGTACCGCCCGCCTACCGGCTGCTGATCGTGGAGACGGCGCACGACTGCGGGCGCGAGGGCGTCACCCCGGCACTGATCGCCGCCATGCTGAAGGTGGAGAGCGACTTCGACCCCGACCTCGCCGACCCGGTCAAGGACGAGTACGGCATCGCCCGCTGGACGCCGAGCGTGCTGCGCTGGTGGATGAACGAGGACGGCACGCCCGGCGAGACCGTCCCCGAACCGCCGTTCCCGCCCGCCGAGTCCGTCCCCGCCATGGGCCGTTACCTCTGCTGGATCGCGCCGCGCCTGCACGCGGACCTCCCGGACGACCGCCGGGTGCTGCTCGCCGCCGCCTACCGGACGTCGTACCGGAGAGTGAACGACGCGGGCGGTGTTCCCCCGAAGTACCGCTCCTACGCCGACCGCGTCGCCCACTACCTCGAGGAGTACACCCCGCCGGGCCGGACCTGACCCTGGGAGGTGCGAGGTACCGCGCGGCGCCCGCCCCCGGCACGGTGTGAGCACACCGCCTCGGCGGTACCACCACGACGTTCATGGGGGAAACAGTGAACACGCTCAAGTCCGCCGCGCTGCTCGTCGCGGCCTCGGCCCTCGTCGCCGGAACCACGGTCGCGGCCTCCGCCGCCCCCGACCCGGACGGCACCAGGGTCACCTCCCTCCAGGAGACGGCCGACCGGGTGCTGGCCGGCAGCCCGAAGGTCCTGGAGGCGTCCGCCGACGCGGTCCGGTACGACGGCCTGACCGTCACCGCCGCACCCCGGGGCGAGGTCTCCGCCAAGGCTCTGGCCTGCGGTTACGGGCACCTGTGCATGGTCGTCAACGGCACCAAGTTCGACTTCTACAAGTGCCAGACCTGGAAGCTGACCAACTGGACCGGAGACGGTCCGTTCACCAACAACCAGACGCCGGGCACGGTGGCCCGGTTCTACAACAAGGACGGCAGCGTCCGCTGGACGTCCACGGCCTACCAGGCGGGAACGGCGACCTGGGACCCGATCTGGTCCCTGCGCCCCTGCTGAGGCGGCGGGGGGGGGGGGGGGGGGGGGGGGGGGGGGGGGGGGGGGGGGGGGGGGGGGGGGGGGGGGGGGGGAGGGGGGGGGGGGGGGGGGGGGGGGGGGGG
>NZ_JBVITR010000035.1:56200-75592 GCF_055574875.1 Streptomyces sp. NPDC034670 | reverse complement strand
CGCGTCCTCGTGAGGTCACTCCGCATGACGCACCCTGGCCGCAACACCGCCCGAAGCGACCTCGCCGAAGCCGCTTGACATCCATAGGAGCATCCCCGGACGGGGCGTCACTCGTTCGGGGAAACCCATGGGGAAACGCGATACATCGCGTTATGGTGTGTGTCGTGCCACCCCCGCCCGCCGCTCGGCCCGTCCGCCCGGGGAAGAAAACCCCGGCAGAAAAAAGCACGCGAACCTAGGCTTTTCGGAGATTCCCCGACGATGTGGAGACTCATATGCCAGGCGCCATCCACGCCGAAGGTCTGGTGAAGACCTTCGGGGACGTCAGGGCGCTGGACGGCGTCGACCTCGAGGTTCCGGAGGGCACCGTCCTGGGCCTGCTCGGGCCGAACGGCGCGGGCAAGACCACCGCCGTCCGCTGCCTGACCACCCTGCTGCGACCCGACAGCGGCAGGGCGGTCGTCGCCGGCCTCGACGTGCTGAAGCAGCCCGACGCGGTACGCCGCTCCATCGGCCTGTCCGGCCAGTTCGCCGCCGTCGACGAGTACCTGACCGGCCGCGAGAACCTGCGGATGGTCGGACAGCTCTACCAGATGCGGGCGAAGGCGGCGAAGGCCCGCGCGGACGAACTGCTGGAGCAGTTCCACCTCACGGACGCGGCCGACCGCACCGCCAGGACCTACTCCGGGGGCATGCGCCGCCGGCTCGACCTCGCGGCGGCCCTGGTCGTCTCGCCGCCCGTGATGTTCATGGACGAGCCGACGACCGGCCTCGACCCGCGCAACCGGCAGCAGCTGTGGGAGGTGATCAGGCAGCTCGTCTCCGGGGGCACGACGCTGCTGCTCACCACCCAGTACCTGGAGGAGGCCGACCACCTCGCGCACGACATCGCCGTCGTCGACCAGGGCCGGGTCATCGCCCAGGGCACCTCCGACCAGCTCAAGGCCCGCACCGGCGGCGAGCGCGTCGAGGTCGTGGTGCACGACCGGGAGGACCTCCCGGCCGCCTCCGCCCTCCTGGGCAGGTACGGCCGGCGCGGTCCCGGCGAGGGCGACACCGCGGTCGAGGAGCACATGCGCAAGATCACCACACCGGTTTCCGGCGGGGCGAAGCTCCTGGCCGAGATCATCCGCGAGCTCGACGCCCGCGGCATCGAGATCGACGACGTCGGTCTGCGCCGCCCGACCCTCGACGACGTCTTCCTCTCCCTCACCGGACACGCCGCGCGGGCCGGGGGCCCGGACGAGGAGGGCGGCGGGCGCACCGGGCGCGACGACAGGGGGCCCGGGGGCCGGGAACACCGCCGCGGCGAGGAGGCCACGACATGAGCGCCGTCACCGACGCCGTGCGGATCACGCCGCCCGGCAACCCCGTCGTCCGGTCGGTCCGGGACTCCCTGGTCGTCGCCAGGCGCAATCTGATCCGCATGGTCCGGATCCCCGAAGTGGTCGTCTTCGGGCTCATCCAGCCGATCATGTTCGTGGTGCTGTTCTCCTACGTCTTCGGCGGCTCCATGGACATCGGCGGCAGCACGGACCCCGCCGTCTACCGCGAGTTCCTGATGGCGGGCATCTTCGCGCAGACCGTCACCTTCGCCACCGCCGGAGCCGGCGCGGGCATCGCCGAGGACATGCACAAGGGGCTCATCGACCGCTTCCGCTCCCTGCCCATGGCACGCGGCGCGGTGCTCACCGGCCGCACCCTCGCCGACCTGGTGCAGACGGCGCTCACCCTGCTCGTGCTCGCCGCGGTCGCCCTCCTCGTCGGCTGGCGCACCCACACCGGCGCCGGCGAAGTGCTCGGCGCGTTCGGGCTGCTGCTCCTGACCGGGTACGCGTTCACCTGGATCGGTGCGGTCATCGGCCTGTCGGTCCGCACCCCGGAGGCGGCCACCTCCGGCGGACTCGTCTGGCTCTTCCCGGTGACCTTCGTCTCGAACGCGTTCGTCGACTCCGGCAACATGACGCCCTGGCTGCGCCACATCGCCGACTGGAACCCGTTCAGCGCCACCGTCCAGGCCTGCCGCGAGCTCTTCGGCAACCCGGGGGTCTCCTCCTCGGACGCCTGGCCCATGCAGCACCCGGTGTGGGCCTCGCTGATCTACTCGGTTCTGATCATCGCGCTGTTCCGGACCCTCGCCGTGCGCAAGTACCGCTCGGCCGCGGCATGACGGGATCCCCGGCACCGCACGGGGTGCCGGGGGCGTTCCGGGGACCCGCGGGGCGGGTCAGTCCTTGTACGGCTCGGCCTTGAGGATCTTCACCGAGGCCTTCTTGCCGTTCGGCAGTTCGTACTCCGCCTCCTCGCCGACCTTGTGGCCGATCACGCCGGTGCCCAGCGGGGACTGCGGCGAGTAGGTCTCGATCTCCGAACTCGCGTACTCGCGCGAGGCGAGGAGGAAGGTCAGTGTGTCGTCCTCGTCGCCGTCGAAGGCGATCGTCACGACCATGCCGGGCGCCACCGTGCCGTCGGCCGCCAGCGGCTCGCCGACCTTGGCGTTCTCGAGGAGCTGGGTGAGCTGGCGCACTCGGAGCTCCTGCTTGCCCTGCTCCTCCTTGGCCGCGTGGTACCCGCCGTTCTCACGCAGGTCGCCCTCCTCGCGCGCGGCGGCGATCTTCGCGGCGATCTCCGTGCGCGCGGGACCAGTAAGGTACTCAAGCTCGTCCTTGAGCTTGTTGTACGCCTCCTGGGTCAGCCAGGTGACGTTCTCGCTGGTCTGGGTCACAGGTGCTCCTCGTAGGTACTGGGAATACAAAGCATCGCCCTCCCCGAAGGATGTTCCTCCACGGATGGGCGAAACCACGAGCCTAACAATTCCGTGCCCAAAGGGGGAGGACATAAGCCGCCGGACCCGCATCGGCGCAGGTCAGGAGCAATGTGTTCCTGGAGGCGTCAGTCCGCGTGGCAGCCGACGAGCTCGGCCGTCACGCCCGGGGCGGTCGTCCGGAGCGTGACGACCTCGACGATGCGCGTGGCGTCCCCGCCGAAGCGGAAGTCGGCGCGGCCCACCTCGGCGCGGTCCGCGGCCTGGGAGCGCACCGTGCAGTAGCCCTCCGTGCCCGCGTCCTTGTGCACCTCCAGCCGCACCTTCACCGTGTCCTCCGAGGGATCGAAGCTGATCACCTCGGCGCTGATCTCGTTCTTGACGACGTGGTGGTAGCCGAACCAGCCGAACAGCCCGAGCATCACCACGGCCAGCACGGCGCCGACGACCTTGAGCGTGCGGTCGGCGCGCTCGTCCGAGGACCGGCCGTAGCGGCCCTCGGGCAGCCGCGTGCTCGCCGTACTCATGATCGTCTCCTCGGCAGGAAGGGGGCCCGGTCCCATCGCGGGCGCGGATGCCGGAGCCCGGAATTATTCGTCCCCCGATTCGGTCACTATAGAAGCCTGCGACTGCGCCGCCGCACACAGGGCGCCTACCGACTTGAGGATTGAGTCTTGACTGACCAGCTGCGACTGATGGCCGTCCACGCCCACCCCGACGACGAGTCGAGCAAGGGCGCGGCCACCATGGCGAAGTACGTGTCCGAGGGGGTGGACGTGCTGGTGGTGACCTGCACGGGCGGGGAGCGCGGCTCCATCCTCAACCCGAAGCTGCAGGGCGACGCGTACATCGAGGAGAACATCCACGAGGTGCGCAGGAAGGAGATGGAGGAGGCCCGCGAGATCCTCGGCGTCAAGCAGGAGTGGCTCGGCTTCGTCGACTCCGGCCTGCCCGAGGGCGACCCGCTGCCGCCGCTGCCGGAGGGCTGCTTCGCCCTGGAGGACGTCGACAAGGCCGCCGGCGAGCTGGTGCGCCGGATCCGCGCCTTCCGCCCCCAGGTGATCACCACCTACGACGAGAACGGCGGCTACCCGCACCCCGACCACATCATGACCCACAAGATCACGATGGTGGCCTTCGAGGGCGCGGCGGACACCGCGAAGTACCCGGAGAGCGAGTACGGCCCGGCCCACCAGCCGCTGAAGCTGTACTACAACCAGGGCTTCAACCGTCCCCGCACCGAGGCGCTGCACCGGGCCATGCTGGACCGCGGCCTGGAGTCGCCCTACGGGGACTGGCTCAAGCGCTGGAACGAGTCCGAGCGCACGGAGCGCACGCTCACCACGCACATCCCGTGCGCCGACTTCTTCGAGGTCCGCGACAGGGCGCTGATCGCGCACGCCACGCAGATCGACCCCGACGGCGGCTGGTTCCGGGTGCCGATGGAGCTCCAGAAGGAGGTCTGGCCCACGGAGGAGTACGAGCTCGCCAAGTCCCTCGTCGCCACCTCCCTCCCCGAGGACGACCTCTTCGCGGGCATCCGGGACAATGCCTGACATGAGCGCAAGCCTGGCAGTCACCCACCTCCTCCCCCTCGCCAAGGAATTCGACGAGGACAAGGTCACCCCCGGTGTCCTCGGCTTCATCGTCTTCGCGGTGATGGCCCTGGCGGTCTGGGCCCTGATGAAGTCGATGAGCCGCCACATGGGCCGGGTCGACTTCCCCGAGTCCGAGGCTCCGGAGAACCGCTCCGGGGACGACACCGGGGCGGCCGCCTCCGGCGGGGGCGAGAAGAAGAACGGCTGACCCGCGGGGTCCCCACGGGGCCGGGTGCCGTGCTCGGTCCCGTGGGACGCCCTGCCCGGTCTTGTGGGACGCCCTGCCCCGGCGCCCCGTCCCGGTGCGTCCCCGTCCCGGGGCGTCCTACGCCGCGGGCCCGGCGGACGCCCCGGCACCTCCCGCGCGGAGCGGCCCGGGACCGTGCCCAGGTGCCAGGCCTGCCGGCCCGCCTCCGGGCTGACGCCCCGCTCCAGCAGCAGCCGGTAGGCCTCCACGCAGTCGTCCAGCTTCCCGTCGCGGAAGGCGCGCGCGGCCCGGCGCAGCCGGTCCGGCTCCTCCTGGGCCACCGCCGTGCCGACCTCCGTGCCGCCGGGGGCCGCGTACGGCAGGAGGGCGCCGCGCAGGTGCTCGGCCGCCGGCACCTCGCCCGTCCGCAGGCGCAGCCGGCCGAGCTGGAAGTGCGCCCAGGCCCGCCCGCGCGGTGCCCCGCCAGGGACCCGGTGAGCAGCTCCAGCGCCTCGGACAGCCGGGTACGGTCGCGCTCCACCGCCGCCGGCGCGTGCATCGTCCACGCGCGGTCGGCGGCCGGCCGGGGCGCGGACTGCAGCTCCAGGGCCTCCCGCAGCTTCGCCGACGCCTCCGCCGGACCGCCCTGGTGGTGCAGCGTGATCCCGGGGGAGGCCAGCGCCCGGGCCGCGCCCGCGTCGTGCTGCGTCTCCCGGTACGGGTCGACCACCGAGGACAGGGTCGCCCGGGCCTTGTCCGGCTCGCCCAGCTGACGCGCCGCGATGCCCGTGCGCCACTGCACCGAACGCACCAGCGGAACCTCGTCCACGGTCCGCGCCGGCTCGCCGATCTCCCCCGGGCCGATGACCGTCCCGCATGTCGCGTCCCCCTCCGACGGCAACTCCGTCGTCCACGAGTGTGCTTCGGACGGGGCGCCGGCGCGAGGGGCGCGATCACCGGTCGGCGGCCGGGTCGTCCTGCGACGATTCCCGGTGGGTCGGGCAGGATGGAGACATGCCGAACCGACTGGCCCATGAGACCTCCCCCTACCTGCTCCAGCACGCCGACAACCCCGTCGACTGGTGGCCCTGGTCGGCCGGGGCCTTCGAGGAGGCACGCGAGCGGAACGTGCCGGTCCTGCTGAGCGTCGGCTACGCGAGCTGCCACTGGTGCCACGTCATGGCGCACGAGTCCTTCGAGGACGAGGCGACCGCCGACTACCTGAACGAGCACTTCGTGAACGTCAAGGTGGACCGCGAGGAGCGGCCCGACGTGGACGCCGTCTACATGGAGGCCGTGCAGGCGGCGACCGGGCACGGCGGCTGGCCCATGACCGTGTTCCTCACGCCGGACGCCGAGCCCTTCTACTTCGGCACGTACTTCCCGCCCGAGCCCCGGCACGGCATGCCGTCCTTCCTGCAGGTGCTCCAGGGGGTCCGCCAGGCGTGGGAGGAACGGCGGGACGAGGTCACCGACGTGGCCGGGAAGATCACGCGGGACCTGGCCGGCCGGGAGATCTCCTACGGGGACGCCGAGCTGCCGGGCGAGCAGGAGCTGGCGCAGGCGCTGCTCGGGCTGACCCGGGAGTACGACCCGCAGCGCGGCGGATTCGGCGGGGCGCCGAAGTTCCCGCCGTCCATGGTGCTCGAGTTCCTGCTGCGGCACCACGCCCGCACCGGCGCCGAGGGCGCGCTGCAGATGGCGCGGGACACCTGCGAGCGGATGGCGCGCGGCGGGATCTACGACCAGCTCGGCGGCGGTTTCGCGCGGTACTCGGTCGACCGCGACTGGGTGGTGCCGCACTTCGAGAAGATGCTCTACGACAACGCGCTGCTGTGCCGGGTCTACGCCCACCTGTGGCGCGCCACCGGCTCGGAGCTCGCGCGCCGGGTGGCGCTGGAGACCGCCGACTTCATGCTCCGCGAGCTGCGCACGCCCGAGGGCGGGTTCGCCTCCGCGCTGGACGCCGACAGCGACGACGGGAGCGGCAGGCACGTCGAGGGCGCGTACTACGTGTGGACGCCCGGGCAGCTGCGCGAGGTGCTCGGGGAGGCGGACGCCGAGCTCGCCGCGCGGTACTTCGGGGTGACCGAGGAGGGCACCTTCGAGGAGGGCGCCTCGGTGCTGCGGCTGCCGCAGCGCGAGGAGGTGTTCGACGCCGCGCGGATCGACGGCGTCCGGGAGCGGCTGCTCGCGGCGCGCTCCGCCCGGCCCGCGCCCGGCCGGGACGACAAGGTCGTCGCCGCCTGGAACGGGCTCGCCGTCGCCGCGCTGGCCGAGACCGGGGCCTACTTCGACCGGCCGGACCTGGTCGAGGCCGCCGTCGCCGCGGGCGACCTGCTGGTGCGGGTGCACTTCGACGAGCACGCCCGGATCGCCCGCACCAGCAAGGACGGCCGGGCCGGCGCCAACGCCGGTGTGCTGGAGGACTACGCCGACGTCGCCGAGGGCTTCCTGGCGCTGGCGTCGGTGACCGGGGAGGGGGTGTGGCTGGAGTTCGCGGGGCTGCTGCTCGACCACGTGCTCGCCCGTTTCACCGACCCCGGCTCGGGCGCCCTGTACGACACCGCGGCCGACGCCGAGCGGCTCATCCGGCGTCCGCAGGACCCGACCGACAACGCCGTCCCGTCCGGCTGGAGCGCCGCCGCGGGCGCCCTGCTGAGCTATGCCGCCCACACCGGGTCCGAGCCCCACCGCACCGCCGCCGAGCGGGCGCTGGGCGTGGTGAAGGCGCTCGGGCCGCGGGTCCCGCGGTTCATCGGGTGGGGGCTCGCGGTCGCCGAGGCGGCGCTGGACGGGCCGCGGGAGATCGCGGTGGTCGGCCCGGCGCCGGACGACCCGGCCACCAGGACCCTGCACCGCACGGCGCTCCTGGGCACGGCGCCGGGGGCGGTGGTCGCCGTCGGGACGCCGGGCGGTGAGGAGTTCCCGCTGCTCGTCGACCGTCCGCTCGTCCGGGACGCGCCGGCCGCGTACGTCTGCCGCGGCTTCACCTGTGACGCGCCGACGACCGATCCGGACCGGCTGCGCGCGGCACTGGGCGGCTGAGGAGGCCGGGCGGACCGAACGGTTCCCCCGGTCCGCCCGCCCGGTTCCCCCGGTCCGCCCGCCCGGTTCCCCCGGTCCGCCCGGACCGGGCGGCACGGTCCGTCCGGCCTGCCCGGACGCGGTGCGCGCAAGGGCTCGATCCGGACAACTCCGTTCATTCGCAGCGCAGTTCCGCAACAAGTTCTTTATGGGAACCGCCTCCGCGCTTCACCTCTCCCCCCTAATCTCTGCACGGTGACCTGACGGACGTGGCGCGGTTCCGTGACGCACCGTCACGTCACGGGGGATTTCGGGATCTGGGGGGATCTGTTTGTTCACGTCCGTGTTCATCGCTGTCGTCTCGCTGGCCCTCTTCTGGATGGCCGCGTTCACCCTGTGGTGGCAGATGCACGCCTGGCGCACGCCGGAGGTGCTGGCCTCCACCCGGTTCAGCAGCCCGGACGGCGGCGAGCACCTGTCGTTCTCGCTGCTGCTGCCCGCCCGGCACGAACAGGCGGTGCTCGATCACACCGTCCGGCGGTTGCTGGAGTCGAACCACGCCGACTTCGAGATCATCGTGATCGTCGGCCACGACGACCCGGGGACCACCGCGGTCGCCGAGGCGGCGGCCGGCCGCGACCCCCGGGTGCGGGTGGTCGTCGACACCCACGAGAGGAAGAACAAGCCGAAGGCCATGAACACGGCGCTGCCGCACTGCCGCGGCGACGTCGTCGGGGTCTTCGACGCCGAGGACCAGGTCCACCCGGAACTGCTCGCCCACGTCGACCACGCCTTCCGCTCCACCGGTGCCGACGTGGTCCAGGGCGGGGTGCAGCTGATCAACTTCCACTCCAGCTGGTACAGCCTGCGCAACTGCCTGGAGTACTTCTTCTGGTTCCGCTCGCGGCTCCACCTGCACGCGCAGAAAGGATTCATTCCGCTCGGCGGCAACACCGTCTTCGTGCGCACCGCGGTCCTGCGGGAGGCCGGCGGCTGGGACCCCGACTGCCTCGCCGAGGACTGCGACCTGGGCGTCCGGCTCTCCAGCACGGGGAAGAAGGTCGTCGTCGCCTACGACTCCGACATGGTGACCCGGGAGGAGACCCCGGGCTCGCTGATGTCGCTGCTGAAGCAGCGCACCCGCTGGAACCAGGGCTTCCTCCAGGTGTACCGGAAGAAGGACTGGAGGCAGCTGCCCACGTTCGGGCAGCGGATGCTGGCCCGCTACACGCTGATGACGCCCTTCCTGCAGGCGTTCACCGGCCTGGTCATCCCGCTGAACGTGGCGATCGCGCTCTTCCTCGACGTGCCCGTCTCCATCGCCTTCCTCACCTTCCTCCCGGCCGTCACCGCCCTGGTCACCTTCGTCTTCGAAGTGGTCGGACTGCACGACTTCGGCCGGCAGTACGGACTGCGCGTCCGGTTCGTCCACTACCTCAAGCTCGTCGTGGGCGGCCCCTTCTACCAGGTGCTCCTCGCCGGCGCCGCGGTCCGCGCCGTCTGGCGCGAGCACCGCGGACGCAACGACTGGGAGCTGACCACGCATGTCGGCGCGCACATCGACGTGCCCGGCGTGACCCGAGAGGACGTCCCCGCGTGACCTCCACCCTTCCCGCGGAGACCGCCCCGCAGGTCCCCGCGCGGCGCCGGCCCGCGCCCACGGGCGCTCCGGCCGGCCGGACACGGCCGCCGGACCGGCTCCGCTCCTCCCGCTTTGACCTGCTCCTGTGCGGTGTCCTGCTGGCGGCGGTCCTCGTCGTCCAGGGCTGGAACATCGCCGACTACCCGGCCCTCAGCGACGACGAGGGCACCTACCTCGCCCAGGCCTGGGCCGTCCAGGAGGGCAGGGGCCTGGCCCACTACACCTACTGGTACGACCACCCGCCGCTCGGCTGGATCCAGCTCGCCGCGCTGACCTGGATACCGGCGGCGCTCAGCCCCGAGTCGATGACCGTCGGCACCATGCGCGTCGTGATGCTGCTGGTCAGCGGCGTCAGCGCGGTCCTCCTCTACGTCCTCGGACGCCGGCTCGCGCTGCCCCGCTGGGCCGCCGGGCTCGGCACGGTGCTCTTCGGGCTCTCCCCGCTGTCGGTGGTGCTCCAGCGGGAGATCTTCCTCGACAACCTCGCGGTGATGTGGACGCTGCTCGCCTTCACCCTCGCCGCCTCGCCCAGCCGCCACCTCTGGCACCACTTCGGCGCGGGCGCGGCCGCCGCCACCGCGGTCCTCACCAAGGAGACGATGCTCGTCGTCCTGCCCGCCCTGTTCGTCACCGCCTGGCGCCACAGTCACCGGGACACCCGCAAGTTCGCGCTGACCGGCGCCGTCACGGCGTGCGCGCTGATCGGGTTCTCCTACCCGCTGTTCGCCCTGCTGAAGGGCGAGCTGCTCCCCGGCAGCGGACACGTCTCCCTGTGGGGCGGGGTGGCGTACCAGATGACCCGGCCGGGCTCCGGTTTCCTCCTCGACGAGGGCTCCGGCTCCTGGGACGTGCTCCAGTCCTGGCTGTACTACGACCGCGTCCTGCCCCTCGGCGGCCTCGCGGGCGCGCTGCTGCTGCTCGCCACCCGGCGCCGGTCGGTCACCGCCCGGGCGCTCGCCGGACCGGCCCTCGCGGTCGCGGTCCTGGCCGCGCTGGCCCTGCGCCCGGACGGCTACCTGCCCGCGATGTACGTCATCCAGGCGCTGCCCTTCCTCGCCCTGGTCCTCGCCGGGGGCACCGCCGCCGTCGCCCACGCCGTCCTGCGCCGGTGGCGCTCCGCGACCGAGGGGCGAGCGGTGACCCGCGCCCGGTACGCCCTCGCCGGCGCCCTCGCCCTCGCGGCCTGCCTCCACGTCGTACCGCGCTGGTACGACGGTGCCCGCACCGCCGTCACCACCGACGCCAACGCCCCCTACGAGGCCGCCTCGGCGTGGATGGCCACCGAGGTGGCGAACCCGGCGCGGACCCGGGTGCTGGTCGACGACGCGATGTGGCTGGACCTGGTGCACGCCGGGTACCGGCCCGGGCTCGGCGTCATCTGGTTCTACAAGGCCGACCTCGACCCCGCGGTGTCCGAGACCATGCCGAACGGCTGGCGGGACATCGACTACGTGGTCGTCTCGCCGACGGTACGGCGCGACGCGAAGGACCTGCCCCGTGTCCGGCAGGCCATCGAGCACTCGGAACCGGTCGCCGTGTTCGGCGCCGGTGAGGACCGTGTCGAGATCCGTCAGGTCGAGACCGCCGGAGGCACCCGATGAACCAGGAGTCCACGGTCCCCGGCGAGCTGGGCGACCCGGCGCTCGAACCGGTGGAGGTACCGGAACCCGGTGCCGTCACCATCGTCGTCCCCACCTTCAACGAGTCGGCGAACGTACGGCGGTTGCTGCACCAGATCACCGAGTCGGTGCCCGCCCGGCTGCCCTGCGAGGTCGTCTTCGTCGACGACTCCACCGACGACACCCCCGACGTCATCCGGGAGGCGGCGAAGGACTGCCCCTTCCCGGTCACCGTCCTGCACCGGGAGGAGGCGGTCGGCGGGCTCGGCGGCGCGGTCGTCGAGGGCGTCAAGGCCGCCTCGTCGGACTGGGTCGTCGTCATGGACGGGGACTGCCAGCACCCCCCGTCCCTGGTGCCGGAGCTGGTGGCGGCGGGGGCGCGGGCGAACGCCGGGCTCGTCGTCGCCTCCCGGTACGCCGAGGGCGGCAGCCGCGCGGGACTCGCCGGCGGCTACCGGGTGGCCGTCTCGCGCGGGGCGACCTGGCTGACCAAGGCCCTCTTCCCGCGCCGGCTGCACGGCATCAGCGACCCGATGAGCGGCTTCTTCGCGATCCGCCGCGGCGCCGTCGCCGCCGACGTCCTCAGGCCTCTCGGCTACAAGATCCTCCTCGAGCTCGCCGTCCGCAGCCGCCCCCGCACGGTCGCCGAGGTGCCGTTCGTCTTCCGGGACCGGTTCGCCGGGGAGTCCAAGTCGACCGCCCGGGAGGGGCGGCGGTTCCTGCGGCACCTCGCCGGGCTGCGCACCGAGTCCCCCCTCGCCCGCATGGTCGTCTTCGGACTGATCGGGCTGACCGGCTTCGTCCCCAACCTGGCCGCGCTGTGGGCGCTGACCGGGGCGGGCCTGCACTACCTGCCCGCCGAGATCGTCGCCAACCAGTTCGGCGTGGCCTGGAACTTCCTGCTGATCGAGCAGCTGCTGTTCCGCGAGCGGCGGCGGCACCGGCACTGGGCCGACCGCACCGCGCGGTTCACGCTGCTCGCCAACGCCGACCTGGTGCTGCGCCTGCCCCTGATCGCGCTGCTGGTCACCCGGTTCGGCATGGCGGCGCTGCCCGCCACCGCGCTGGCGCTCGTGATCACCTTCGTCCTGCGCTTCGCGGGGACCGAAGCGCTGGTGTACCTCCCGAGCCGGGCCCGCAAGGCAAGGAGCACCGCATGAGAACACCCGGAAACCCGCCGGCGTCCGGACGCACCACGGCCCTGCTGGCCGTCGGCGCCCTCACCGCCGGCCTCCTCCTGACCGCCCCGCAACCCGCCTCCGCCGCCGGCCTCGTCAAGAACCCGGGCTTCGAGACCGCCGGCAGCGGTGACATGCCGCACTGCTGGCAGAAGTCCGGCTGGGGCGACAACGACTTCGCCTTCACCACCACCGCCGACGCGCACACCGGCGACAAGGCGATGAAGGTCGAGCTGACCCGCCGCACCGACGGCGACCGCAAGGCCCTGATCGCCGAGTCCGCCGACTGCGCGCCCGCGGTCACGCCGGGCAAGCAGTACGACCTGGGACTCTGGTACAAGACGACCACCCCGGACGCGTCCATCACCCTGTTCCGGCACGACACCACGGCCGGCTGGCAGTACTGGACCGACCTCAAGACCCTCGACATGCGGGCGGCGTGGACCGAGGCCACCGTCCGCACCCCCGAGGTGCCGGCCGGCACCGACCGCATCTCCTGGGGCGTCTCCGTCTACGGCACCGGCTCCGCCACCACCGACGACCACACCATGGAGCAGGTCGCCGAACCGGTCCCGGAACCCGGCTGCACGGGCACCGCGCGGGAGTGCGCCGACGGCAGCTGGGAGGTCCTGGCCACCCGGAACCCGGTCCGCTCCATGCACTCCGTGGTCCTCCACAACGGCAAGGTGCTGCTGATCGCCGGCTCCGGCAACGACCCGGAGCTGTTCGAGGCGGGCACCTTCACCAGCGCCGTCTACGACCCGCAGAACGGCAGCTACGAGGTCGTCCCGACCCCGGACGACATGTTCTGCGCCGGGCACGTCCAGCTCGGGGACGGCCGGGTGCTGGTGATGAGCGGCAACAAGGGCTACCCGTCCGACGACGGCCGCCTCGGCTACCAGGGCTACAAGGACTCGTACGTCTTCGACCCGGAGACCGAGACCTACACGAGGACCAACGACATGAACGACGGCCACTGGTACCCGTCGGCGACGATCCTCGGCAACGGTGACGTGATCAGCTTCGGCGGCCTGCGCGAGGACTCCACCGGTTCGGTCACGGCCGAGCTGTGGTCGGACGCCGAGCAGCGGTGGCTGCCCACCTGGAGGGTCAACCAGACCTGGTCCTACTGGGGCCTGTACCCGTCGATGATCCTGATGCAGGACGGCCGCCTCTTCTACTCCGGCAGCCACGTCTTCGGCGACAACATCCCCGGCACCGGCTCCGCGATCTACGACTACGGCGCCAACACCGTCACCCAGGTCCCGGGCCTGCGGAACAAGGACGAGCGGGACCAGTCGGCGAGCGTGCTGCTGCCCCCGGCGCAGGACCAGAGGGTCCTCACCCTCGGCGGCGGCAACATCGACACCAACCCGGAAGCCCACCGGCTGACCGACATCATCGACCTCAAGCGGCCGGACCCCGCCTACGTCGCCGGCCCGCCGATCCCGCAGGGCACCGTCGACCACGGTGACGGCCCGGTTCCGCAGACCGGCGACCAGGGCAAGATGTACGTCTCCGCCGTCCTGCTGCCCGACGGCAAGGTGCTGGAGACCGGCGGGGCGCTGCACAACCGCGCCGATCCGGTGTTCGAGACGTCGGTCTTCGACCCGGCCACGGAAACGTTCGACCCGGTGGCCGTCGACCCCGAGGCGCGCGGCTACCACTCCTCGGCGTTCCTGCTGCCCGACGGCCGGGTGATGGCCACCGGGGACAACCCGGGCGACGGCTCCTGGAACCACGACGTGTCGGTCTACAGCCCGCCGTACCTCTTCAAGGGGGAGCGTCCGAGGATCACCTCGGTGACCGACACCGAGTGGACGTACGGCGACACCCAGCGGATCACCGTCGACCGCCCCATCGCCAAGGCCGAGCTGATCCGTCCGGCCGCCGTCACCCACTCCTCCGACCCCAACCAGCGGTTCGTGGACCTGCCGCTGTCCGTCGACCCGGACGCCGGCGGGGCCGTCGACCTGAACGTGACGAGCAACCCCGACCTGGCCCCGCCCGGCTGGTACATGCTCTTCGCGGTCGACGCCGCCGGGATCCCCTCGGTGGCGCGGTGGGTGCACCTGCGGGGACCGGAGGCACTGACCGCCGGGGATCCCTCCGCCCACGTCCACGGCTTCGCCGGGGCCCCGGCGGGCCGGGTGACGGGACCCGGCGGGAAGCGCGCCGCACAGCCGGTCGCCCCGACGGTCTCCGGCTGCGACCGCCACTACGGCTCCGCCGGCGTCTGCGTCCCGACCGCCTTCCCGGCGGAGGTGGAGCCGACGACGGCCGCCCGCTGCGCCTGGCTGGAGGAGCACGACCACGGCCCGCTGAGGGTCAACGGCGGGGACGACCCGCTGGGGCTGGACCGGAACCGCGACGGCACCGCCTGCGGCAGGGGCGACGTCACGCGCCGCTGAGGGCCGCCGCGCCCGTGACGGGCACGGCCGGCCGCTCCACCACCGGACGGCGGCCGGCGACGGGGTGCCGGGCACGGCACCGGCCCGCCGTGCCCGCGCGGCACGGCGGGCCGGCCGGGGCGCTCAGCTCTCCCGAGCCCCCCGGCCCAGGGCGCGCTCCACGATCGCCTCGAGCTGCTCGTGGTGCGCGCCCCGCCAGTAGGCGCGCCCGCACTCGGTGCACCGCGCGAACACGTCGTACGTGCGGTGGGTGCCGTCCTTCAGCTGGTCGGCGACCTCCTCCTTGGTGGCGTCGCGCAGCAGGCCGTTGCAGGCGGTGCAGCGGGTCCAGGGACGCAGCTCGGGCCGGAACCGGTCGAGCACGTACGGGAGTTGCTCGTCGGGCCGGGTGCTGTAGACGAACGCGCCGGCCCACAGCTCACGGCGGCGCAGCAGTCCGCGGTCGCGGCTGAGCATGACCCGCTTCTCGGCCGCCGACCGGGCGGCCAGCGCCGGGTCGCCGATGTCCGTCGCCTCGTAGGCGGTGTCCACACCCAGCAGCCGCAGCCGGCGGGCGAGGGTGCCCAGGTGCACGTCGAGCAGGAACCGCAGCGGCGCCCCCGGCACCCGCTGGGGACGGTCGACGGTGCGCACGGTCACCGACTCGCCGGCGGCCGGGACGTGCGACGCCGGCACCTCGCGGCCGTCCACGAGCAGCGCGCCGACCTCGGTCAGCGGGACACCGAGGGACTCGATGACGTGACCGAGGCTGGAGACGCCGTCGGTGGCGGTCTTCAGGGTGCCCGCGGGCCGGGCCTGGGGGACGAAGAGAAGCAGCTCGGGGGCGAACTCGACGTGGATCTCGGGACCGTTCACCCGGTCAAGGATGGCACGGGGCCGCGCACCCGGCGCGTGCTTTTCGGCGCCCGCCCCGGGGAACGCGTCCGCGCCCTCAGCGGCGGGGGAGGTTCTCGAAGGCGGCCAGGGCGCGGTCGGTCAGCGCCGGCAGGTCCTCCCGGCAGTCGCCCTCGACCCAGTAGATCATCGTCTCCAGCAGGGCGCCCATCAGCGCCATGGCGTAGACCCGCACCTCGAGGTCGTCCTCCTGGCGCCCGGTGCGCTCGGCGAGGGCCCGGCACAGCAGGCGGCCCGTGACGGACAGGCCCTCCATCAGCCGCGAGCGCACCTGGGGGACCTCGACCGTCATCCGGGCCCGCAGGACCGTCTCCTCCCGCTCGTGGGCGGGGGCGTCGGTGAGCGCCCGCTCCGTCGCCCCGCGGATCGCCCGGCGCAGCGACTCCAGCACCGGTTCACCGGCCGGGCGCTCCCGCAGCAGCTCCTCCAGGAGGGGGCCGTACCCGTCCGTCAGGACGATGTCCTCCTTGGCGGGGAAGTAGCGGAAGACGGTGCTCGGCGAGACCTCGGCGCGGTCCGCGATCTGCTCGACGGTGGTGGCGTCGTACCCCTGCTCCCTGATCAGCGCGTAGGCGGCCTCCCTGATCGCCCTGCGGGTCCTGCGCTTCTTCCGCTCGCGCAGACCCAGGTGGTGGTCCGCGTCGGGGACGGGGGTTCGTGCCGTGGTCATGCGGTCATTGTCCGTCATCCCCCGTCGGCCGGACCACGGCCGGAAAGGATTCCGTTTCCGGTCCGGGGCGGTCCGGGGCGGTCCGGGGCGGACCGGGGCGGACCGGGCGGCGGGGCCGCGGCCGGTCCGGGGCCGGCCATCGCGCGGGGCGCGGAAGGCGGGCGTGGGAAAGGGCCGCGGCGTCGGCGCCGCGGCCCGGATGCCGGTGGGACGGGTGCCTACGCGTGCTGGTAGGCCACCAGGGAGATGCCGATGTAGTGCGCGATGAAGGCGGCCAGGGTGAAGGAGTGGAAGACCTCGTGGAAGCCGAACCAGCGCGGTGACGGGTCGGGCTTCTTGAGGCCGTAGACGATCCCGCCCACGCTGTAGAGCACGCCGCCCACGACCACCAGGACGAGCACGGCGACGCCGCCGGTGCGCAGGAAGTCCGGGAGGTAGAAGACGGCCGCCCAGCCCATCGCGATGTAGCAGGGCGTGTAGAGCCAGCGCGGGGCGCCGACCCAGAAGACCCGGAAGGCGATCCCGGCGGCCGCCGCCGCCCAGATGCCCCAGAGCAGCCACCGCCCTTTGGAGCCCGGCAGCAGCAGGATGGTCAGCGGCGTGTAGGTGCCCGCGATGATCAGGAAGATGTTGGCGTGGTCGAGCCGGCGCAGTACCCCGTCCATCCGGGGGCTCCAGTCGCCCCGGTGGTACAGCGCGCTCACGCCGAACAGCAGGCAGGCGGTCAGGGCGTAGACCCCGCAGGCGAGACGGCCCCGGGGGGAGTCGGCGAAGGCGGTCAGCACCAGTCCGGCCACCAGGGCGGCGGGGAACATGCCGAGGTGCAGCCAGCCGCGGAGCTTGGGTTTGACCGGGTGGGGCAGGGAGGTCACCACCGGACCGCGGCCGTCGGCCGGCGGGTCCGTGGGCGCGTCGGGGGCGAACGCAGTCATGTCCGCATCGTACCTACGGGACCGTAAGTTACGGATCGGGGTGCTGCGTTGGAGGGACGAAGTGGTCATCGTCTCATCGCCGCTCCACGAAATCGTCACGCAAAGAAACAGTCAGGTCAACCCAACGTGAACGTAAAACGGCAGGAAGACCGTGGTCATCGTCACGTCGCTCACCTGTGCGCTCCTCTGGACAGATGGGCGCGGACATCGGATGATCAAATGAGTGCGGTCGGCACCGGATGAGCGCCGAAGATCCCACCGGGAAGCATCCGGGTCGCAGCCCCCACGGGGCCTCCCAACAAAAAACCCTCATTTAGGAGCAATCGTGGCGCGCGACATCGCGGCTCCCAGCGTCCCCACCACCCACCAGGGACTGATCTCCTGGGTCAACGAGATCGCAGACCTGACGCAGCCGGACGACGTGGTCTGGTGCGACGGCTCAGAGGCCGAGTACGAGCGCCTGTGCGAGGAGCTCGTCGCCAAGGGCACCTTCCGGAAGCTCGATCCGGTCAAGCGCCCCCACTCCTACTACGCGGCCTCCGACCCGACCGACGTCGCCCGCGTCGAGGACCGGACCTTCATATGCTCCGAGAAGGAGGAGGACGCCGGCCCCACCAACCACTGGAAGGCCCCCGCCGAGATGCGGGAGATCTTCCAGGGCGAGAAGGGCCTGTTCCGCGGCTCCATGCGCGGCCGCACCATGTACGTCGTGCCCTTCTGCATGGGCCCCCTCGGCTCGCCGCTGTCCGCCCTCGGCGTCGAGATCACCGACTCCGCGTACGTCGCCGTCTCCATGCGCACCATGACCCGCATGGGACAGCCGGTCCTCGACGAGCTCGGCTCCGACGGCTTCTTCGTCAAGGCCGTGCACTCCCTCGGCGCCCCGCTGGAGCCCGGCCAGGAGGACGTTCCCTGGCCCTGCAACAGCACCAAGTACATCTCGCACTTCCCCGAGGACCGCGAGATCTGGTCCTACGGCTCCGGCTACGGCGGCAACGCCCTGCTCGGCAAGAAGTGCTACGCCCTGCGCATCGCCTCCGTCATGGCCCGCGACGAGGGCTGGCTCGCCGAGCACATGCTGATCCTGAAGCTCACCCCGCCGCGCGGCGAGTCCAAGTACGTCGCCGCCGCCTTCCCGAGCGCCTGCGGCAAGACCAACCTCGCCATGCTGGAGCCGACCGTCCCCGGCTGGACGGTCGAGACCATCGGCGACGACATCGCCTGGATGCGCTTCGGCGAGGACGGCCGCCTCTACGCCATCAACCCCGAGGCCGGCTTCTTCGGCGTCGCGCCCGGCACCGGCGAGCACACCAACGCCAACGCCATGAAGACCCTGTGGGGCAACTCCGTCTTCACCAACGTGGCGCTCACCGACGACGGCGACGTCTGGTGGGAGGGCATGACCGAGGAACCCCCGGCCCACCTCACCGACTGGAAGGGCAACGACTGGACGCCGGAGTCCGGGACCCCGGCCGCCCACCCCAACGCCCGCTTCACCGTCCCCGCCTCGCAGTGCCCGATCATCGCGCCCGAGTGGGAGGACCCCAAGGGCGTGCCGATCTCCGCGATCCTCTTCGGCGGACGCCGCGCCAGCGCCGTACCGCTGGTGACGGAGTCCTTCGACTGGAACCACGGCGTCTTCCTCGGCGCCAACGTGGCCTCCGAGAAGACCGCCGCCGCCGAGGGCAAGGTCGGCGAGCTGCGCCGCGACCCGTTCGCCATGCTGCCGTTCTGCGGCTACAACATGGGCGACTACATGGCCCACTGGATCGACGTGGCCAAGGACAAGGACCAGTCCAAGCTGCCGAGGATCTACTACGTCAACTGGTTCCGCAAGAACGACGCGGGCGAGTTCGTCTGGCCCGGCTTCGGCGAGAACAGCCGCGTCCTGAAGTGGATCGTGGAACGCCTGGAGGGGAAGGCGGAGGGCGTCGAGACCCCGATCGGCGTCCTGCCGACCAAGGAGGCGCTGGACACCGAGGGCCTCGACCTGGCCGACGCCGACCTGGAGTTCCTGCTCACCGTCGACAAGGACGTGTGGCGCGAGGAGGCCGCGCTGGTCCCCGAGCACCTCGACACCTTCGGCGACCACACGCCCAAGGAACTGTGGGACCAGTACCACGCGCTGGTGGAGCGCCTGGGCTGAACCGCCCGGCACCCAGACTCCGCGGCCGGCTCGAGGATGCCCTGACCAGCGATCGTCACGGCCGGCCGCGGGACACACCGGCGGGGCCCCGCACAACGGCGTGCGGGGGTACCGGGTCCGCCGCCGTCCTCCGTCCGCCCCGACGGGGGAACGCGGCGGCGGGCCCGAGCCCGCCCCCTTCGGCACGGCCCGCCCCGCGGGCTCACGAACGTGCCGGAACGGGTGAGGGGTCCGACCGGCGGGACACGATCGGTGCGGGCGCTCTGCCCGCGTGGGGGGGGCCTAGGCTTCTCCTGACTCTTGGTGTAGGGGAGGTGACCGGGA
>NZ_JBVITR010000035.1:46843-56192 GCF_055574875.1 Streptomyces sp. NPDC034670 | reverse complement strand
ACACCCCCCCCCCCCCCCCCCCCCCCTCCCCCCCCCCCCCCCCCCCCCCCCCCCCCCCCCCCCCCCCTCCCCCCTCCCCCCCCCCCCCCCCCCCCCCCCCCCCCCCCCTCAGCCGTCGGGGAGGCGGGCCGGGTCCGCGCCGGATCAGGGATCCAGGCCGCGCACCCGGACGGTCAGCCCTTCCGGGCTGACCGTCCGCACCACGGGCCGGCCGTCCTCCTCGCAGCGGAGCACCGCCCCCGGGCCGAGGCCGCCGGCGCGCGCGAGGACGCCGTCCGGGTCGTCGACGCCGACCACGAGTTCCCACCGCGGGGCGTCCCACCGCGGGGCGGGGGAGGCGGACCCGGGCGCGGCGACGAAGTCGGCGCGGGCCAGGCGGGCACCCAGCGTCCCCCGGTAGAAGTCCCGGGCCCGCTTCGGCCGGTCGCAGGCCAGGACCAGGCGCCGCGGGGCGCCCGCGGAACCGGGCGGGAACCCCCACCCGGCGAACCGGCGCGGCTGCCACAGGGAGAAGGCGGCGCCCACCGGATCGACCAGCGTCGCCGTACGGCCCTGGTCCCCCGCGTCGAAGGGGGCGACGACCAGGCGCGCACCGTCCGCCGTCGCCGCCTCGACGCGGCGGTCGACGTCGTCGACCGCCAGGTAGAAGGCGATGTGGGCGGGGGTCCCCGGCGGATAGACCGGATGCGCGAGATCGCTCACGCCGCCGATCCGGTGCCCGCCGGCGGAGATCCTCACGGCCCGGCGCCGGTCCTCCTCGTCCACCGCGAAGCGCCAGCCCAGGGCCTTCGAGAAGAAGACCGCGGTGCCGGACGGGTCCCGGGTCTTGACGTCCATCCAGCAGAACTCGCCGACTCCACCCGAAGGGGCGCTCATCCCGTACTCCTCCTCGTCGTCGCCGTCCGGGTGCTGGATACCGGGCACCCGGAGGACGCCGCAAACGAGTTTCCGGGGCGGCCGCACCCCACGTCCCCTGCGCGGAGGGCGGCGGTCACCCCTGCCTCAACGGCAGGTCGCAGAGTCCTCCACCGCCCGGGTGTACTGAGTGACCAGCTCCCGCATCGCTGCCGAGTCGTCCACACCATCGGCATGGACCTGAGCAGTGATGAACAGGATGTGGCCGGGACGCTCTGAGTCGGTGCAACGGGCACGTTGCACAGCCCCCGTGCCAGTGAGCAGGGAGTCGTTGTCGCTCGTCAACTCGGCGGAATCCACCTGCGGAACCCCCTTGGCCACGTCAACGACGGTATCGCCTTTCTCCCACCATTCCTGGCTTATTCTAAAGGCTGCTTTACCGTCTACATTCACTTGGCAGCGTTTCCGGCTGGGTGCCGGGTTAATTTCCTGGACTTGGATTTTTTCTCCTGGTGGGAGTAGCTCACCAATAAGATTCGACTCCAGGGAGATTCCGCAAAGGGACTTAGGGACTTCGTAGTTCTTCCCCTTATCGCTTCCTGGGCATCCGGCGAGCATGCCGATCACCGTGATTGTCACCGCAGATTCCGCGAGTCGTCGAGTGATCAACTGGAAAGTAACTCCTTCTTTTCGGGCTCACTGCGGGATGAATAAATGTGGAGTGATATGCGGCGTCGATCAGATTTCTGTCAAAAGGTCCGGTGCAACGCGCTCCATGTAGTCGCCGGCCGACAGGTAGCCTTTAAATGATTCATCTTCCGCCCAGCTGGCAACATCTCCTGGCGTGGCATGGTCGTATGCTCTGGCAGCCTCCCAAGCGGCTCGTCGAGTGTATTTCATATTGCTGTCCTGTCCGTTTTCCCAGTTCTCTCCCATCTTGGAGCCAACGTCGTCCTTAGCACCTCCCTCCAAGTCTTTGAACAACTGCTCCATCACTACGCTGGTCACGGTTCCGGACACGCCTGCGGCCGCCGCTCCAACCGCAGGTGAGGCAATGAAAGAAGTGCCGATTCCGACGCCGAGACCAATAGTCCCCGAGGCGGTGTTCTTCCACTGGGCTACTGAGTGGTCGTATTTTTCGTCCGACTCGACGGCTCCGGACGCTACTGCTTCATTCCGTCCCATCGCCAATGTCCCGGAAATTTCTCCCGACTGGCGTGCGATGGAGCGGACCGTGAGTTCTTCCTCGTGATGGGGGCGTTGACCCTCCGACAAGTTCGGGTTCAAGTGATGTTCCATCAAGTAGGTCATGTACTTTTTCTGACCTACTTCAACTGCAGCATAACCTTCTGGATTTTGACCAATGGTGAAGAGAAATCGAGAGACGTCTCGATGATTCATCTCCGCGGCAGAGCCAGCGATTGGGTAAGTGTTTTTGATCCGATCCCATGCCTGCTGGGCATCTAGATCACCCTTGTCGGGATGTGGATCCACGTCAGTTGCTGCACGGTTGATGTCGGGAAGATATTCAGACGCGATCTGTCCGATGCTGTCGGACATATAATTTTTCCCAGTAAGTCGCTCTGCATCATCCGAAATGGAAGCGACGATGCTTTCAAAAAGCTTTGTTTGCCCTGAGTTGTGTGCAGGGGTATCAGGTGTGGGCAGCTCGCCTGCCGGATGTCCGGTCGTGGCAGCTTCGAGCGCCAAGGCAAGGTTGTTCTGCCCTGTGTGAAGTTCGTCCCCCTTCGAGTCGACCTCCTTGGGCCAATCCCGTTCCTCGAACAGGTACTGGAAGTTGGACAGCGACACCTTGCCCTTCTTGCCGTTGCCGTCCGTGTCCCGTTCGAACGGGTTGCTCGGGTCGTCCTTCGAGACGAACCGCTGGTTGAAGAAGTCGGTGGCCGCGTCCGGGCTGTTGGAGAGGCCCTTGAGGTATCCCGTCAGCGGGTCGGCTCCGCTGTCCTCCCCGATCCGGTTGAGCCACGGAGCCGCGGGGCCTTGGCGCCAGGCGAAATTCGGGTGCTCGCCGTTACCGGTGAGCTTGCGTTCGGTGGCCATGAGCTTCGTGCCGTAGTCCTTGAGGAAGCGGTCGTCGTAGTCGCCGGTCCGCATGAGGTTGCTCATGACCTGGAAACCCATCGGGCCGCCGTGGTTGCCGTGGATCGGCTTGTCGCCGATGTCGATCATCGTGCGCTTCCAGTCGGCCATGGCCGCCGAATCGCTCTGCGTGGCGTTCGCCAGGGTCAGTCCCAGGTTCCGCTGCAGGTCGTCGAACTGGTCCAGGCGATCGCGCCCCAGCGCCCAGTTGCCTCTGCTCGGGTCGCTGATGCCGGTCCAGAACTCCAGTGTCCTCGTGGGACCGAGCGTCGTGGCGAACCGCTCGGCGAACAGGTCGTCACCGGCGTACTTCTTGAGCCCGGCGTTGATCCGGTCGAAGTCCTGAACCGTCAGGTCATGGGGATCCTTCTTGGCGAGTGCGGCCAATTGGTCGGCCTGCCTGAGTGCTTCGGCGGCGGAGTCCCGGTCCGCGTAACCGGCGTCGGAGAAGCCCAGCTCGCTCTGGTCGGCGGGGGCCTGCAGGACGGTCCTGGCCGAGTTGTCGCTCTCGGTGGCCTGGTCGAGGATCCCCTGGATCTCGTCGCGAAGGGCCGTGATGTCGCCCTGGTTGTCCTGGTCCATCGTGCTCCGCGCTTCGGGGGGAGCGTTCGTGGTGACCGTGAAGCCGCCGCCGTGTCCGATGACCGTGAGGTTCTTCTTCCGGCCGCCTTCGATGGCGTCGACGAGCTGTCGGCGGTAACGCTTCAGCTCGCCCACCGTGTCGCTGAGGATCTTGTAGATGCTCTTCGCCTGGGTGTGGGCGTCCGCGAACTCACCGGCCGTCTTGCCGATGAACTCCTTGGACACCTTGGCGTTCACGCCGGCCCAGTCGGCCTTGTTGGCTCCCTTGCGTAAGTTGTCCTCGGCGTCCTTCTTCAGCTCCTCGAGGTTCTTGACGAGCGTCGACCAGTCCGCGACGGCCTCGTCGAGCAGGGTGAAGTCGGCATCGCGGAGAGTGTCGAGTTCCATGGTGTGCGTCCTGGAAGTGAAGAGAAGAGCGGGCTGGAGCGGGTGAGGCGAGCAGCGGTGTGCACGGGAGGCGGCGCAACGGCCTCCTCGGTGCTCCGCTACTCCTGTTTCTGCTTGCCCGGCTCCCCGTAGATGCTGTTCCTCTCGCCCGGAATTCCGACCCGTTCGTCGAACCCGGCGTCCAGGACGGCGATGCTGCTCATCTGACGCCGGATGTAGTCCTCGTCGTCACCGTGCAGCTTCTTCGTCACCCGCATGTGGTTCGCGATGTGGGCGCACGCGTCCATCAGGGACTTGAGCTGTTCCTCCCACCGGTTCGACACGTGCCTGAGCCCCGTGCCGAGCGCGAAGCCCTGCTTCGACAGATCGGCGGCGGCCGAGTCGCTGCTGGGCACGGAGACGCGGGCCTTGTCCCACAACTGGTTGTAGAGCTCGAAGGCAGCCTTGCCGATCTTGGTGAGCCTGTCGTTGGCGACCTTCAGATCACCGTACGAGTCCGGTCTGCCGGGGCCGCCGGAACCGCCGCCCCCGTCCGCCTGGTTCAACTGCATCCGTGGGGAGTCCTGCTGTCGTCGCAGCGCGTCGGCCTTGAGCTGCTCCCACTCGTCCCATGCCATGAACGGCCACCCTCCCCGTGTGCGGGACCGCCCGCGCTCCTGCCGGTCGGACGGTGTCCGGCCGTGCCCGGGCTCCGGCACAAGCTAGCAATCCCGCCCGGGAGAGCTACGGCGCCGCGGTGCCGATGGGCCGGTTATCGCCGTGAGGGTTCCAGGACGGGGGTGGCCGAACACCCCCCGTCCTGCGGTTCGCGGGTGGTGGTGGCCGAGGAGCGGGGCGCGTGACGGGGCGGAATGCCTGGTCATCGCGCTGGTGAACCGAATCGCCCGCGTCTTGGGGGAGGAGTTCGCCGGTTCCGAATCGAGCCGTCTCCGGTGTTCCGTGCGAAGTCGTCGCGTACGTCCCCTGGCTGATTCACACCCGAAGGGGTGAGCCGGCCTCCCGTCCTGACCCGGGCAGGACCGCGCGGACCGGCCCGGCAACCGGGGGCGTTCCTCTTCTCCCTCGCCCCGGGTGCGGTGTCCCGCGTCACAGCAGGGCCGGCGAGACCAGCAACAGGAACAGCACGACGGGGGAGAGGAGCATCACGGCCAGGTGGGCCAGCAGGGTGCGGGTCATGCCCAGGGCGGAGAAGAGCACCAGGCCGCCGACGAGCCAGGAGCCGTAGACCCGGCTCGCGAGGCCCAGTGCGGCCCCTTCTTCCTCCCGGGTGGTGGGATCGGGGAACAGCACACCGGTCGCCGTCAGCAGGAGCACCCCGCACAGCAGCAGGTCCCCCGCCCCGACGGCGGCCGAGACCGGCCCGTCCATCCGACGTGCCCGTCTCCGGAGCCGTATCGCGTTCACGAGCACGGGAGCCTATCCACCGGGGACGACGATGACTCTCTTCCGGAGGTGTCATTCTTGGAGAGGTACGTCCAGGAAGCGCATCCCTGAGAGGCCCCAGATGGCGCGTCCCCCGGCACGAAACCTGCCCCGGTCGTCCGACAGGTTCGACCGCGAGGGGGAGCGGCGCGAGCTGACGGCCCCCGCCGCGTGATGCGGGCGGCGGGCGTCGAACTCTTCGGCCTCGACCGGCTGCGGCTGATCGAGGCGCCTTTGCCCCTGCTGTCCCCCGGGGACCGCCGGGCCATGAACGACGCCTGGGAGGTGGCGGTCCGGGCCAACCCGGCCCTGTTCGACGGGCCGGTGGCCGGCTGCACGGGCCTGGAGCGGGAGGAGCCGGAAGGACTCCTCCTGACCTGGGTGCGGGCGACCTACCGGCTCTACGTCCTGCGCCGGGTGCCGGGCGCGACCGTGCGGCTGCCGTCCCTCTTCGTGGCCGTCGCGCAACCGGCGGACGACGGGCGTCTGCTGGTGGGGCGGATGGCGCCCTGGACGACCTCCCCCGGCCGCTGGCAGCTCCCGGGCGGTTCGGTGGAGCCGCCGCCGGACGGCGCCCCCCTCGACCCGGCCGCCCTGCGCCGCCACGCGGCCCGGGAACTGGCGGAGGAGACCGGCATCGACACGCCCGCCGACGATCTCGCCCTCTGGCAGGTGACCCGAGGCGCGAACGGCAGCGTCGGCGTGCTGTTCCGGTCCCCGCCCCGTCCGGCGGCATGGCTGCATGCGCACTTCGCCGCCCTCACGTCGTCCGAACACGCCCTCGGGCGCATCCCGGAGCTGGACCGGATCGCCCTCGTCGGATCCCCCGCCGACCTGTCCCGCCTCGTCGGCCCGCGGGTGCCCTACCTGGAGCCGGTCCTCCGCCGCCACGGCCGGCCCCGGCCCACCGGCCGGAAGCCCACGGGGTCCGAGCAGGGGTGACCGCGGTGTTGCCGGATGCCGGAAGGCCGCAGCGGGGCCTCTTTGCCGTGCCGGGCGGGCGCGCGGAGCCGGTCGAGCGCTCATCATGGCGGGTGGTCGGACCGGTCGGGCCGTTGACCGGATCGGTCGGACCCCGGGGGACGGTCCCGGTCGGGTGAGGAGAGGCGGGGCGGTGGGGCAGACGCTCGGGTCCGCGGCGGATCTGCTGGGCACGGTCGAGAACGTGTTCATGCTGCTCGCGGCGGCGGGATGCGCAGGGGTGGGGTGGACGGCCGTGCGCCGCCCCCGGGAACCCGTGTTGATCATGAGAGGGCGGCCCGTGTGGCTGGTCCGCGCCTGGGGCCTCGGCTATGTGGTGCTGGGGGTGGGTCTCGCCGCGGAGGAAGTGGGCCGGCTGGTCGGGGAGGAGCCGGCCTGGCCGATGCCGTTGATCCGCTGGATCGCCGGGCCGCTGGTGGTGCTCCCCCTGCTGGCCGGGGCGGTCTGGCGGTGGTGGGAGCGCCGCACCGGCCGGGCGGCGGGCGAGAGGGGGAAGGGGCGCGTGCGAACCGGCGAGCCTTCCGGAGGGGGACGGCCCGCGTGACCGCGCGCCGTCGGCCGGTCGGGCCGGCGCGTGGTCACGGGCGGCGGCGGTCGGTCATGCCGGTCAGGGAGTTGTGCACCGAGGCGGGGCTGTAGTCGATCCGGTCCTGCTGGGCCCGCGTGCGCCGCTGCTGCTCGATGAGGAGGCCGTCGGCGTTCTCGGTGGGGCCGTTGCCCCGGCGGAGGAGCACGATGACCAGGACCAGGGCGGTCGCGGCGAACAGGCCGAAGAGCAAACCGAGTTCGAACACGGGCAGGCCTTCCTGGCGGCTGCGGGGCTCCCGAGTTTACAAGGGACTCTTCCGGGGGCGGAGGGGAGTTTCCGCCGAGGGCCGGAGGCAGCGGCGTGCGGGGGCCGGCTCGGTCGTGTCGGTCGTGCGCGGAACGCCGACGGGGCACCCCGGGCGTGCTGCCCGCAGTGCCCCGTCGGCGGTGGCTTGTGTGGCGCCCGGTCCGCGCGTCGCTGCGGGTTGCACGCGGACCGGGGCCGTTCGGGGGAGCCCGGCGGGGGGCTCAGCGGGACGCGAGTTCGCGCGGCTGCAGGACCGCCGCGTGCGCGTCCATCCGTTCGGCGGCGAGGATCGCCACCGCGGTGTCGGCGCGCGAGGCGGCGACGACCAGGACGCGGCCCGCGAGGGCGTGCGCGCGTCGGTGCAGAGCCGTCGCGTCCGGCTCGCGGCCGGTCGTGGTAGCCGGCGCACGGGCCGGCACCCGTCCTCCCCGCAGGCGGGTGACCTGCTCGGCGAGCCGTCCGGCCGCGGCGTCCAGGTCGGCCGAAGGCGCCACCACGCGCAGCTCGTCGGTGACGGCGAGCAGCGTGGCGAGGTGTCCCGCGAGCTGGATGTCCAGCTCCTCCTCGCGGGAGCGGTGGGGGAAGTCGTGGGGGGTGCCGGCCATCGTGCGGTGGACCGACTTGTCACGGATCGGTTCGTACATGGATGGCCTCCTGGGTACTGACAGGAAGCCATCCTAGCTTAGATTTCGTCTAAAGTTGATTCGTGCACAAAGTCGAACCGCCGGTCCACGCAGGGTGAGCGCGGCTCGGGTCAGGGCTGGTGGTAGCCGTCGAGGAAGCGGGCGATCCTCCCCACCGCGTCCCGCAGGTCGGTGACCGAGGGCAGCGTCACCACCCGGAAGTGGTCCGGCTCCGGCCAGTTGAAGCCGGTGCCCTGGACCACCATGATCTTCTCCTGGCGCAGCAGGTCCAGGACCATCTGGCGGTCGTCCTTGATCTTGAAGACCTCGGGGTCCAGGCGCGGGAAGAGGTACAGCGCCCCCTTCGGCTTCACGCAGCTCACGCCCGGGATCTGGGTGAGCAGCTCGTAGGCGGTGTCCCGCTGCTCGCGCAGCCGGCCGCCCGGCAGGACCAGCTCGTTGATCGTCTGGCGTCCGCCGAGCGCCGCGACCACGCCGTGCTGGCCCGGCATGTTCGCGCACAGGCGCATGTTCGCCAGGACCGTCAGGCCCTCGATGTAGGAGTCGGCGTGCGCGCGCGGCCCGGAGATCGACATCCAGCCCACCCGGTAGCCGGCCACCCGGTACGCCTTCGACATGCCGTTGAAGGTGAGGGTGAGCAGGTCGGGGGCGACGGAGGCGGTCGGGACGTGCCGCGCGTCGTCGTAGAGGATCTTGTCGTAGATCTCGTCCGAGCAGACCAGCAGGTTGTGGCGGCGGGCGATGTCGGTCAGGCCCTTGAGCACCGCCTCGTCGTAGACCGCGCCGGTCGGGTTGTTCGGGTTGATGATCACGATCGCCTTGGTGCGGTCGGTGACCTTGCGCTCCACGTCGGCGAGGTCCGGCATCCAGTCGGACTGCTCGTCGCAGCGGTAGTGCACCGCCGTGCCGCCGGAGAGCGAGACGGCGGCCGTCCACAGGGGGTAGTCGGGCGCGGGCACGAGCACCTCGTCGCCGTCGTCCAGCAGCCCCTGCATCGCCATCACGATCAGCTCGGAGACGCCGTTGCCGATGAAGACGTGCTCCACGTCGGTCTCGATGCCGAGGGTCTGGTTGTGCATGACGACCGCCCGGCGCGCGGCCAGCAGGCCCTTCGCGTCACCGTAGCCGTGCGCCGACGACACGTTGCGGAGGATGTCCTCCAGGATCTCGGGCGGGCACTCGAAGCCGAAGGCGGCCGGGTTGCCGGTGTTCAGCTTGAGGATGCGGTGACCGGCCGCTTCCAGCCGCATCGCCTCCTCGAGCACCGGGCCCCGGATCTCGTAACAGACGTTGGCGAGCTTGGTCGACTGGATCACCTGCATGGTGGGAGCTTACGGCCGTCTCGTCCCCTTCGGGCCGTGTTCTCCACCACGTGGGACGCGTCGGATCGGGTGATCGTGCCCGCCGGCCGCCGTCTCCCCGGGCTGCACACCGACCCTCCCCCCGCCGGGCCCCCGGGGGGGGGGGGGGGGGGGGGGGGGGGGGGGGGGGGGGGGGGGGGGGGGGGGGGGGGGGGGGGGAGGGGGGGGGTGTAGTGAAAGGG
>NZ_JBVITR010000035.1:10130-46833 GCF_055574875.1 Streptomyces sp. NPDC034670 | reverse complement strand
CGCGTCGGGTCGGGTAATCCTCCCCCCCTCCCCCCCCCCCCCCCCCCCCCCCCCCCCCCCCCCCCCCGCCTCCCCCCCCCCCCCCCCCCCCCCCGGGCCACCCCGGTCGGGCGCCGCCGCGGGGGCGGGCGGCCGGAAACGCGTTCTTGCTCCTCACCGCCCCCTGCCGTAATTGCGCATGACAGTTGTGCGGGCGGCCGGGGCACTCCCGGCCGCCCGTCGTCGCAGGAGAGGACCCCCCGTGAGGAAACCTCTCGTCCCGGGCGCGAGCGGCTGCGCCGCCCCCGAGCCGCAGGGGGCGGGCACCCGCGCGGGGCGGGCGGTCACCGGGGAGTCCGGCGGACCGACTGCCCCGCCAGCACGTCCGTGCGCCGCCCGTCCTCGATCACGAACCGTCCGTCGACCAGGACGTACGGGATGCCCGTCGGGAGCGCGCGGGGGTCCTCGAAGGTGGAGCCCGCGGCCACCGTCCCCGGGTCGAACAGGACCAGGTCGGCCCGGTACCCCTCGCGGACCAGCCCCCGGTCCGGCAGCCGCAGCCGGGCGGCCGGGCGCGAGGTCAGGTGCGCCACGCACTCCTCCAGCGACAGCACCCCCAACTCCCGGACGTAGTGCCCGAGGTAGCGCGGGAACGTGCCGTAGGCGCGCGGGTGCGGCTTGGCGCCCTGCAGGATGCCGTCCGAGCCGCCGGTGTGCGCGCGGTGCCGCATGATCGCCCGCACGTTCTCCTCGTGGCCGACGTGCTGGAGGATCGTCGGGGCCAGCCGGTCCGCCAGCAGCAGCGCGCGGGCGACCGACCAGGGGGACGTGCCGCGCGCCCGCGCCGTCTCGAGGACCGTGCGGCCCACGTGCGCGTCCAGCGCGGGGTCGCCGACCCCCGAGATCTCGATGGTCTCCCACTCCACGGGCACGCCGTGGCAGCCGTCCGAGCCGGTGACCTCCAGGTGGTGGCGGATCCGCTCGGCGGTCTCCTCGTCCGCGAGCCGCCGCAGGGTCTGTTCGGGGCCGCCCTCGCTCGCCCAGCTCGGCAGCAGCGCCACGAGCGTGGTGCAGCCGGGCGTGTACGGGTAGGTGTCGAGGCTGATGTCGGCGCCGGCGTCCAGCGCCTCGTCCAGCAGCGCCAGCAGCTCGGGCGCCCTGCCCTCGTTGACCCCGAAGTTCATCGTCGCGTGCGCCAGGTGCAGCGCGCAGCCCGCCTCCCGGGCGAGCGCCACCACCTCCTCGTACGCCTGGAGGGCGCCCGCCCCGTAGGAGCGGTGGTGCGGGCAGTAGTAGCCGCCGTACCCGGCCACCACCCGGCACAGTTCGGTGAGTTCGGACCGCCGGGCGTACATGCCGGGCGTGTACGTCAGCCCCGACGACATGCCGACCGCGCCCTGCTCCATGCCCTCGGCGACCAGGTGCCGCATCCGGTCCAGCTCCTCGGGGGTGGCCTCCCGGTCCTCCCAGCCGACGGCGAGCGCGCGGACCGTGCCCTGCGGGACCAGGTACGCGGCGTTGACCGCGATCCCCCGGTCCAGCCGGTCCAGGTACTCGCCGACCGACCGCCAGTCGAAGTCGACGTCGTCCCCGTCGCCGTTCCAGCCGGCGATCGCCCGGCGCACCTCGCCGAGCGTGCGGTCGTCGACCGGCGCGTACGACAGCCCGTCCTGGCCCAGCACCTCGAGCGTGACGCCCTGCGCGGCCTTGGCGCTGTGGTCGGGGTCGCGCAGCAGCGCCAGATCGCTGTGGGCGTGCATGTCGATGAAGCCGGGGGCCAGGACCAGCCCTTCGGCGTCCAGCTCACGGCGGGCCCTCGGACGCTGGCAGCCCGCTGCCGCCGCCTCCTTCACGATGGAGACGATCCGGCCGCCGTCCACGACCACGTCCGCGCGGTACGCGTCGTCGCCGGAGCCGTCCACGACGTCCGCGTCCCGGATGACGAGCTCTTCCATGTGCCGCCTCCTAGAAGAACGTACGGATGTAGTCGACCACCGTGCCGTCCGCCTCGACCAGGGGGATGAGCGCCCACTTGTCGAAGGAGGTGCACGGGTGGGACAGCCCGAACCCCACCCAGTCGCCGACCTCCAGGTCGGCCTCCCCGGCGGTGCGCAGCCAGGCGTGCTGGTCGGACAGCGCGGTCACCGAGATCCCGGTGGCCGGGCGCTCGACGCCGCCGCGGCGGACCACCCGGGCGAACGGCAGGTCGAGGTCGTGGGCCGCGTCCCGCTTGCCCGCGTTGACGAAGGCCTGGCCGGGGGAGGGGCGGGACACCACCTGGGCCCACAGGCGGAACGCCGGTTCCAGCGCGCCCTCCTCAGGCACCCGGTTGAAGGGGGTCAGCTCGCGGTAGTGGCCGTCGTCGTGCGAGACGTACGCGCCCGAGCGCAGCAACTTCAGCACCGGCGCCGACAGTTCGGGAATCTCCGCGAAGACGTCGGCCACCGCGTCGAACCAGGCGCTGCCGCCCGCGCTCACCACGATCCCGTCCAGCCCCGCGAACCGGCCCGCCGCGTCGAACTCCACGGCGAGGGAGACCAGCCGCCGCAGCCAGGCGCGCACCCGCTCCGGATCCGCCCGCGGCACCTCGCCCTCGTACCCGGCGACCCCGGCCAGCCGCAGTCCGCGCGCGTCCGCCACGGCGTCGGCGACGGCGGCGCACTCCGCCTCCGTGCGCGCGCCCGTGCGGGCGCCCTCCCCGGCGGCGAGCTCCACGACCACGTCCACCGGGCGGGAGGCCCCGGCCCCGGTCAGCGCGGCGTCCATCAGCTCCACCCCGCGCACCGAGTCCACGTAGCAGGCGAACCGGAACTCCGGGTCGGCGTCCAGCTGCGCGGCGACCCAGCGCAGGGCCGCCGCGTCCACCAGCTCGTTGGCGAGGAGGACCCGCCGGATCCCGAACGCCCGCGCCACCCGCACCTGGTGCGGGACGGCGAGGGTGATGCCCCACGCCCCGCGCTCGATCTGGCGCCGGAAGAGCTGCGGGGCCATGGAGGTCTTGCCGTGCGGGGCGAAGGCCAGCCCGTGCCGGGCCGTGTAGGTCTCCATCAGGGCCAGGTTGTGCTCCAGGCGCTCGGCGCTGAGCGCGAGCACGGGGGTGGTGAAGCCGTCGGTGAAGAGGTTGCGGCGCTGGGCGGCCAGCTCGCCGACGGTCAGCCCCTCGGCGTCCGGCGGGAGGCCCTTGAAACGGTGGTCGACGCGTTCCGCGGTGAGCTGCGCGTGTGCCTCGGATCCGGGGTCGAGGACCATCAGAGCCTCCTGATCAGGTGCGTTGCATTGGATGCAACGATCGTTGCGTATATCGCTCACCGCTGTCTAACATCTCGGCCACGCGGGGTCAACGGACACCGCCTCCCCCGCAGCCGACGAGGAGCCGAGTCATCGTGACCGTCACCGGACCCCGCACCGCCCCCGGCGTCGTGGACGTCGTCGCGCTCGGCGAGTCCATGGTGGCGTTCCTGCCCTCCCGGCCGGGCCGCCTCGCCGACGTCCCCTCCTTCGACCGCGGCATCGGCGGCGCGGAGTCCAACACCGCGTGCGTGCTCGCCGCCGCCGGCCACTCGGCGCGCTGGGTCAGCAGGGTCGGCGCCGACGGCTTCGGCGACCACCTCCTCGAGGCGATCGGCGGCTACGGCGTCGACGTCTCGCACGTCCGCCGCGACCCGGACCGCCCCACCGGCGTCTACTTCCGCACGGCCGGCGACCGGGCCACCGACGCCCACGAGGTCGCCTACTACCGGGCGGGCTCCGCGGCCTCCGCGATGACCGCCGACGGCGTCGACCTGGAGGCGGTGCGCGCCGGACGCGTCCTGCACCTGTCCGGCATCACGGCCGCGCTCTCCGACGGCTGCCTGGACCTGATGCGGGAGCTCACCGCCCCCCGCCCCGGCCGCCCGCTCGTCTCCTTCGACGTCAACCACCGGCCGGCCCTGTGGCGCGACGCCCGCGGCCCCGAGGTGCTGCTGGAACTGGCCCGGGGGGCCGACCTCGTCTTCGTCGGCGACGACGAGGCCCGCGAGGCGTGGGGGCTGCGCGACGCCCGCGCCGTGCGGGAGGCGCTGCCCGAACCGGGGACCGTGGTCGTCAAGCGGGGCGGGGACGGGGCGGTCGCCTTCGACCGGGGCGCCGGCGGGGACGCCGCCGACACCACGACCTTCGTGCCCGCCCTGGACGTCGACGTCGTCGCCGCCGTCGGCGCCGGCGACGCCTTCGCCGCCGGGTTCCTCTCCGCCACCCTGCGCGGACTGCCCGTACGCGACCGGCTGCGCCACGGCCACCTCACGGCCGCCGCCGCGCTCACCGCCCCCGGCGACCTCGCCGCGCCCCCCGCCCGACGCCTGGCCGACCGGCTGGCCGCCCTGGACGACGCCGCGTGGGGGAGACTGCGTCTCGGCCCCGGTTGGACCGAGACCGACACCGCGGACGCGCACAGGGACGCGCACGGCGACGCGGGCCGGGCCGAGGAGGAGGTACGCACCCCATGAGCCAGACCGTCGACCGCGCGCTGAGCATCCTGCCGCTGCTCGCCGAGGGCCCCGCCGACCTCGGACAGGTCGCCGACCGCCTCGGCGTGCACAAGTCCACGGCCCTGCGCCTGCTGCGCACCCTGCACGAACACGGCCTGGTCTACCGCCAGTCCGACCAGCGCTACCGGCTCGGCGCCCGTCTCTTCGCCCTCGCCCAGGAGGCGATGGAGAACCTCGACGTCCGCGAGATCGCCCACCCCCACCTCGTCCGCCTCAACGAGAGCTGCGGCCACACCGTGCACCTCGCCGTGTACGAGGAGAACGAGGTCCTCTACATCGACAAGGTGGAGAGCCGCTACCCGGTGCGCATGTACTCGCGGATCGGCAAGCCCGTCGCCATCACCGTCGCGGCCGTGGCCAAGCTGCTCCTGGCCGACCTGCCCGAGCACGAGCGCCGCGCCCTCGCGGAGAAGCTCGACTACCCCATGTACACGTCCCGTTCGACCCCCGGCCCGGCGGCGTTCCTGCGCGAGCTGGAGAAGGTGCGCGAACAGGGCTGGGCCACCGACCTCGGCGGCCACGAGGAGTCCATCAACTGCGTCGCGGCACCCGTCCGCGGCGCCGACGGCCGGGTGGTCGCCGCGATGTCGGTCTCCGCGCCGAACGTCGTCGTCACCGCCGACGAACTCCTCACGCTGCTGCCGCTGGTGCGCCGCACGGCGGACGCGATCAGCGGCGAGTACTCCGGCAGAACCCCCGCAGAGATCCAGTGAAGGACACCCCCGCATGACCGAGAAGACCGCGCTCACCCCGAAGACCCACACCACCCCGCCCGCGAAGTTCTCGCACGGGGTCCGCAAGGGCAACATCCTCCAGGTCGCCGGTCAGGTCGGGTTCCTCCCCGCCGAGGAGGGCAAGCCCCCGACGCCCGCCGGCCCCACCCTGCGCGAGCAGACCCTCCAGACCCTCGCCAACGTCAAGGCGATCCTCGAGGAGGGCGGCGCGAGCTGGGACGACGTGATGATGATCCGCGTCTACCTCACCGACGTGGACCACTTCGCCGAGATGAACGAGATCTACAACACCTACTTCGAGGAGCAGGGCCTCACCCAGCCGCCCGCCGCGCGCACCACCGTCTACGTCGGTCTCCCCGCCGGCCTCCTCATCGAGATCGACGCGCTGGCCGTCCTCGGCTGACGCCCCGCCGGTCTCCTCCCCCCACCCCCACACGCCGTACGTCACGGCGCGGCGCCCCGCACCCCCGGGACGCCGCGCCGCGATCCCCCCTGCCCGAAAGCACCATGCACTTACGCAGAGGACCCCCGCACATGCTCCACCCGTCCCTTCCCCTCGCCGCCCCCGCACCCGCCGAGGCGCCCCCGCACACCGGCGGCCTGCTCCTCCTCGTCGACGGCACGGCGGGTCTGCTGACCGTCGCCGCGCTCGGCATCGCGCTCCTCCTCTTCCTGATCATCAAGGTCCGGCTCCAGCCGTTCGTCGCCCTCCTCGGCGTCTCCATAACCGTCGGCCTGCTGGCGGGCCTGTCGGTCACCGAGCTCTTCGGCACGGTCCAGCGCTCGGCCGCCGTGTCCACCATCGAGTCGGGCATGGGCGGCATCCTCGGCCACGTCGCGATCATCATCGGCCTGGGCACCATGCTCGGCGCGATCCTCGAGGTCAGCGGCGGCGCACAGGTGCTGGCGGGCCGGCTGCTCGGCCTGTTCGGGGAGAAGCGCGCCCCGCTCGCCATGGGCCTGACCGGCCTCATCTTCGGCATCCCGGTCTTCTTCGACGTCGGCATCTTCGTCCTCGCGCCGATCGTGTACGCCGCCGCCAAGCGCTCCGGCAAGTCGATCCTGCTCTACTGTCTGCCGCTGCTCGCCGGCCTCTCGGTCACCCACGCCTTCCTGCCCCCGCACCCCGGCCCGGTGGCCGCCGCCGGACTGCTGCGCGTCGACCTCGGCTGGGTCATCCTCATGGGCGTCGTCTGCGGCGTCCCGGCCGTCGTGGCCGCGTGGGCCTACTCCGCCTGGATCGGCAGGCGGATCTTCGTCGCCGTGCCGCAGGACATGGTCGAGGCGGCCGAGGAGGCCAGGCGGGCCGTCGTCGCCGAACAGCGCGCCTCGGGGGTCGAGCCGCGCGAGACGCCGGTCCCGCTCGGCACGGTCCTCGGCATCATCGGCACGCCGCTGATCCTGATCCTCGCCGCGACCTTCTCCTCGATCGCCCTGGACGAGTCCACCCTCCGCTCGGTGATCGAGTTCTTCGGCCACCCCTTCGTGGCGCTCACCCTCGCCCTGTTCCTCGCGTACTACCTGCTGGGCATCCGGCGCGGCTGGTCCCGCAAGTCCCTGGAGACCGTCTCGACGTCCTCGCTGAAGCCGGTCGGCAACATCCTGCTGGTGGTCGGCGCGGGCGGGGTCTTCGGCGCGGTCCTCAAGGCCAGCGGGGTCGCCCAGGCGCTCTCGGACACCTTCAACGGCGTCGGCCTGCCGGTGATCGTCCTCTCCTACCTGATCTCCGTGGTGCTGCGGGTCGCGCAGGGCTCGGCGACGGTGGCGATCGTGACCACGGCGGGCATCGTGGCCCCGCTGCTCGCCGAGGGCGACCACTCGCAGGCGTTCGTCGCGCTCGTCATCATGGCCATCTCGGCCGGCTCCATCTTCGCCTCGCACGTCAACGACGGCGGGTTCTGGATGGTCGCCAAGTACTTCGGCATCAGCGAGCGGGACACGCTGAAGACCTGGACGGTGCTGGAGAGCGTGCTGTCGGTGGCCGGATTCGCGGTCGCGGCGGTGCTCAGCCTCTTCGTGTGAACCGCGGTGTCCGTGTAGGGGTCTGATAACGAAGTCGGGGGCTGGCTGGGTCCGGCACGGGTTCGTCGACCATACTGCCCGCTGTGGAGCAGCAGCGCAGTGGTTCGAGCAGCCAGCCCCTGGAGGGCGCCGGGTTCGACCCGGCCTTCATCCCCGGGCTCACCGCACCCGTGTCCGGCGCGTCCGACCGGGAGGAGGACGCGAAGCCGAAGGCGGAGGCGGAGGAGCCGGAGGGCGCCGCCCCGGAGCCGGAGGACGCGGCGCCCGAGACGGAAGGAGCCGGGGAGGAGGCCGCCCCCGAGGAGGAGGCGGTCCCCGACGGCCCCGTCTTCGAGGCGTCCGACCGGCGCGCCCGGATCGTCGCCGACCACCGCGGCGTGCGCCTGTGCCTGGACGACCAGGAGTGCGACTTCCGCTGGGACGAGATCGGCGCGGTGGAGACGGAGACCGCCCGCTTCGGCAAGCGCTGGACGGTCACCGTCCACACGCCCGAGCGCCGTTGGTACTTCCTGGAGGTCGAGGCGCCGTCCAGGAGCCGGTTCGCGCAGTGGGACGCCGGTCTGGACGAGGTCCTCGACGCGTACTTCGACGACGGCGACGGCGGCGAGACCGCGGAGACCGCGGAGGCCGCGGAAGGGGTGGAGGCCGACGGCGACGCCGACGGCGACACCGAGACCGCCGGGGCCGTGAAGCCGTGAGGACGCCGGGACCGCCGGGGACGACGCCGAACAGCGCGCCCCGGCGGTCCCGGCCGCCGGACGGGCCCCGCGGGGAGGGCCGTGGCGGCCGTGCTAACGGCAGTACTGCGCCTCCTTGCCGATGGAGCGGTACATGCAGTCCGCGTTCTCCAGCAGTTGGAGCACGGCGTCCCGGTTGCGGGCGGTCTCCCGCTCGATGACCTCGTCGGGCGGGTAGAAGCCGCCGCCCGAGGACGACCTCGGGTACATCTCGAAGGTGTAGCCGAAGATCCTGTGGGTGCCCCACAGGTAGTCGTCGATCGACCCGTCCGTGATGTACAGGTCGCTGGACTGCTGGGGCGTGTAGCCGTTGCTCGCGGCCATCTTCCGGCCGACCGCCTGGAACGCGGCGTTGTCGTCGGCCGTCATCCCGGTCGTGGTGTCGGAGTAGGTGTAGCCGAACGGCCACAGCACCAGCTCGCTGTAGGTGTGGAAGTCGATGCCGGCCTTGATCTGCTGCACCCCGCCGACGACCCGGCTGCGCACGAAGTCGGCGACGACCTTCACCTCGGGCGCGGACTCCGGGGCGGAACCCCGGTAGGTGTCCGAGGACTTGGTCCCCGAGGAGCCGCCGCAGCAGCCCCAGCGGTAGTCCCAGTTGCGGTTCAGGTCGGTCCCGACGGCCGACGAACCGGAGTTGGGCTGGCGGTTCTTGCGCCAGGAGCGGTAGGAGCCGGTGGCGATGTCGTACTCGCCGCCGTCCGGGTTGAGGTCGGGGACGATCCAGATCTCCCGGCCGTTGACCGCGTCGGTGATCCGGGAGTCGCGGCCGTACCCCGCGCCGAGCTCGCGCAGCAGGTACAGCGCCATCTCCACGGTCAGGTGCTCGCGGGCGTGCTGGTGGTGGGTGAAGAGCACCTCCGGCTCGTTCTCGTCCGTGGCCACGTTGTCGCTGATCTTGATGGCGACGATGTCCCGGCCCTGGTAGGACTTCCCGATCACCCGCTTGCTCATGATGCCCGGGTACGCCGCCAGCCGCTGGTCGATCTCCGCGGTCATCTCGGCGTAGTTGTGGTAGCGGGAGTCGGCCGAGGGGAAGTCGAACAGGCGCAGCCCGTCGGCGGCGGAGGAGCGGTCGGGAGCGGCGCCCAGCGGGGTGACGTCGTAGCCCTGTCGCCGCAGCGCGCGGATCTGGTCCGCGCGTCCGGAGACGACGACGGTCTCCTCGTCGGCCTCGTCCACGGTGACCCCGGACCGCTGGATCTCCGTGCGGGTGACGGGAGTCGTGTGCCGGTGGATCTCGTACTGGCGGACGTCGTCGGCCGAGGGGGCCGGCGGGGCCGCGCTGTCGGCGCTGGCGTCGGCCACCGTCGCGGAGAGGGGCGCGGCGAGCGCGAGGGCGAGGAGGGCGGCGAGTACGGCGGACCGTCTGCCGCGGGTGCGGAGTCGCATGAAGTCTCCTTGGAGGAGGTGGGGTTGTTCAGGCGACGTGCGTGGTGCGGTGCCGTCATCGTCAGTGCATGACATGGCCAGGTCAATAGGGCGTCCCGGCGGGGCGCCCGGGCACGAGCCGGGCGCCACTCGATCCGGTGCATCCCGTGGAGATCCCCGCACGCCCCCTTGTCCGAGCGGCACCCTTCCGCTTTCTTGACCCCATGGCGGACACCACGGGAAACACCCAGGACACCGGAGCGCCCCCCGCGCCCGGTCCCCAGCCCCGCACGTCCAGTTGGAAGCACGTCGGCCCCGGGATCGTCGTCGCCGCGACCGGCGTGGGCGCCGGTGACCTGGTCGCCACGCTCATCGCGGGCAGCAACTTCGGCTACACCCTCCTGTGGGCGGCGGTCGTCGGCTGCCTGGTGAAGATCTCCCTCGCCGAGGCGGCCGGCCGCTGGCACCTGGCCACCGGCCGCACCCTGTTCGACGGCTGGGCGAGCCTCGGCCGCTGGACGACGTACTTCTTCGGCGTCTACGTCGTCGTCTGGGGGTTCGTGTACGGCGCGGCGGCGATGTCGTCCAGCGCCCTGCCGCTCCAGGCGCTCTTCCCGGGCGTGATGGACCTCGAGTGGTGGGGCATCGCCTGCGCCCTGGTGGGCCTGGTCTTCGTCTGGTTCAACCAGTACGCGGTCTTCGAGAAGGTCATGACGGTCCTGGTGGGCGTCATGTTCGTGGTCACCGTCTACCTGGCGGTCCGCGTCGTGCCGAACCTCGGCGACGCCTTCGCCGGACTGCTCCCCGTGCTGCCCGGCGAGGAGGACTCGATCCTCAACACCCTCGGCCTGATCGGCGGCGTGGGCGGCACCATCACGCTCGCCGCCTACGGCTACTGGGTCAACGCCAAGGGCTGGACGGACACCGGGTGGATGAAGGTCATGCGGCTGGACAACCGCGTCGCCTACCTCACCACCGGCGTCTTCGTGGTCGCCATGCTCGTCGTCGGCGCCGAACTCCTGCACTCCGCGAACATCGCGATCGCGAGCGGCGACAAGGGGCTGGTCCAGCTCGGCGACATCCTGGAGGAGGAGTACGGCGCGGCGACGGCCACGTTCTTCCTGATCGGCTTCTTCGCCACCTCCTTCACCTCGCTGATCGGCGTCTGGCACGGCGTCAGCCTGATGTTCACCGACTTCGTGGCGCGGGGGCGGAGGCGGGCGGCCCCGTCCGGGGGCGAGGAGATCGCCACCGGCGCGCGGGAGAGGTCCTGGCCGTTCCGCGCCTACCTGCTGTGGCTGACCTTCCCGCCCATGATCCTGCTCTTCGCGGGCCAGCCCTTCCGCCTGGTCGTCGTCTACGGCGTCCTGGGCGCCGCGTTCATGCCCTTCCTCGCCCTCACCCTGGTCTGGCTCCTGAACTCCGGGCGCACGCCCCGGGAATGGCGCAACGGCACCCTCAGCAACGTCATGCTGACCGTCGCGGGCCTGCTGTTCCTGGTGCTGTGCGTCAAGCAGGTCTGGGACCAGCCGTGGTCGGAGTTCTTCTAGGGACGACGGCTCGCTTCACCGCATCCCGTCCCACTTCGGGCTGAGCGCGATCTCCCTCAGCTGCTCCACGGTCAGCGCGGGGACGGCGCGGGTGGGCTCGCCGTGCTGGGCACCGTTGTTGAAGGCGCTGATCACGACGCGGAAGCCGTCGGCACCGGGCCGCAGGGTGTCGACGGTCCACATCAGGACTCCCGCGACACGGTCGTCACCGGCCCCCTGCCGGGTGGCGACGAGGGTGCCGTCGGGAAGGGTCTCGGCGGAGCCGAAGAGCTCCCCCGCGAGGTCGGACATGCCGTGCTGGACGTTGATCTGGACGAAGCTCCGGCCCTTGCCGTCGTCGACGACGACGTAGGCGTACTCGCCGTCCTGGGAGTTCTGGGCGACCACGTCGACGCCGTCGGGAAGGAGGGAGACGAGCGTCTTCCGCACGTCCGCGCCGTCGCCGGCCGACGGGGTGCTCGGCATGGCCGTCGGTCCCCCGGGCCGGCCGGGGATGGCGTCGACGGCGGTCAGCCACTGCGGCGCCGTGGCGATCTTCTTCAACTGCGCCAGTGACAGCGGGGGCTCGGGCCGGCTGACCGGCTCGCCCTTCTGCGCGGCCGAGTTCCACTCGCTCACGCTGACGTGCTGCCCCTCGGGCGTGACCAGCTCGGCGTTCCACCACTTGGTGTCCACACGCCGGTCCGGATACTCGTACCCCTGGAACAGCATGAGCCTGGACCCGTCCGCCAGGGTGGTGGTGGCACAGCTGTCGTGGGGGGTGAACACCTCGTCCGGGCACTGGGTGGCCTGACGCGCCTGCGGACTTCCCGGCTCGACGCGACCGAGGCCGACGGAGACCACGCCGGGGCCCTTCCCGTCGTCGTACACGACCTGGGCGAACGGCATGCGCTCCGCGTCCGTGCCGCGTCCCTGCTCCCCGCTGACCTCCCCGTCGGGGAGGAGGTCCTCCAGCGTGCGGACGAGTTCGTCGCCCGAGACGGGGGCCGGGACGTTCGGGGTGGGCGTGGCGGTCGCGGCGCCCCCGGTCCCCGAGGCCGCGCCCGTCCGCCCGTCCCCCCGGTCCCCGCCCGGCACGAGCAGCGCGCCGCCCACTCCCACGAGCACGATCCCGGCCGCGCCCCCGAGGACGGCGGCCCGCCGCCGCGACCGCATCCGCCGCCCCCGTGCCCGCCCTCCGGCGGCGAGGGCGGCCCGGTCGGCGTCGAAGACCCCGCCGGCCTCGTGCAGGGCGGCGGAGAGCCGCTCCTCGAAGGGGTCGCTGTGCTGGTCTACGGGCATGGCAAACCACCGTTTCCGTGCGATGGGACAGGGGAAGCGAGCAGTGGGCGGCGGGCGCGCGTCAGGACCTGGCGTACTCGCCGAGGTGGTCGCCGAGCAGTTCCCGCAGCCGGGCGAGCGCACGGACGGACCGCGTCCGCACCGCGGCCGAACTGGCGTTCATCGCATCGGCGGTCTCCTCCACCGAGCGGTCCTCCCAGTACCGCAGGACGATCACCGCGCGGTCCTTCGCGGGCAGCCGGGCGAGGGCCTGGAGCAGGGTGAGCCGCAGCGACAGGTCGTCGGGGGCACCCGGCAGGTCCGGGAGGACGGCCGTCGACCGCTCCGTGCTGCTGCGCCGCCTGCGGTGGGCGAGGAACGCGCGGGTGAGCACGGTGTGCGCGTACCCGGCGGGGTTGCCGACGCGCGCCACCCGCCCCCAGCGCACGTACAGCCGCCCGAGGGTCTCCTGGACCAGGTCCTCGGCGAGATGCGTGTCCCCCGCGGTGAGCAGGCACGCGGACCGGTACAGATGCCCGGCCCGTGCCGCCGCGAACTCCGCGTACTCGTCCGCGTGCCGGCCCTGCCCCATACCTGCGCCCCCTCGGATCGCCCCACCGCTCTCACCTCATTGATGCGGTGGGCCCCGGGAAATGTTTCACCACGTGTCCGGACCGCCTCGCGGGCGGTTCCGGCGCGGCCGGGGACGAGCGACGGCACCGCCCCCGTCCGCGGCGGCGCGGACGGGGGCGGTGCCGGGTGGTCAGGGGATCACGGCAGGGCGTGGACGTGCGGACCCACCGCGTCGGACCAGGCGTTGCCCGCCGTCGCGTCCCAGTTGGTGGACCAGGTCATCGCGCCCCGCAGGTCCGGGTACGTCTTCGACGGCTTGAAGGTGCCGCAGCGGGTGCCCCGCGTCAGGCAGTCCAGGGCGGCGTTCACCACGGCCGGGGAGACGTAGCCGCTGCCCGCGCCGCGGGTCGAGGCCGGCAGGCCGAGGCCCACCTGGGACGGGGCGAGGCCGCCCTCCAGCTGGATGCAGGCCAGCGCGGTCAGGAAGTCCACCGAGCCCTGGCTGTAGACCTTGCCGTCGCAGCCCAGCATGGAACCGCTGTTGTAGTACTGCATGTTGACGACCGTGAGGATGTCCTTCACGTTCAGCGCGGTCCGGAAGTAGGAGTTGGACGTCGACTGCATGTCGATGGTCTGCGGGGCCATGGTCAGGACCATCGAGGGGCCCGCCTTCGCGGACAGGGCCCGCAGCGCCTGCGTCATGTAGGTGGCGTTCAGGCCGTTCTCCAGGTCGATGTCGACGCCGTCGAAGCCGTACTCCCGCATCAGCGCGTACACGGAGTCGGCGAAGGCCGTCGCCGAGGCGGAGTCGTTCACCGTCACGGTGCCCTTCTCGCCGCCGACCGAGATGATGACCTTCTTGCCGGCCGCCTGCTTGGCCCGGACGTCCGCCTTGAACTGCTCGACGGTGTAGCCCTTCAGCCCGGCGGTGTCCAGGTTGAAGGTGACCGCTCCGGGCGTGCCGGTCGCGTCCGCGAAGGCGACCGCGATGATGTCGTACTGGGCGGAGACGTCGGAGATCCGCTGCACCGCCGCGCCGTTGTCGAAGTTCTGCCAGTAGCCGGTCACCGCGTGCCGGGGCAGGCCGTCGCCCCCGCCGCCGTCGCCGTTCTCCTTCGTCCGGGCCGTCACCGCCGCCGACCTCGGCGACTCGCCCGCCGCGTTGGTCGCGGCGACCTGGAAGGAGTAGGAGGTGGCGGCCGCGAGGCCGGTCACCGTGGCCGAGGTGCCGGACACGGCCGTCACCTTCGTGCCGTCGCGGTAGACGGTGTACCCGGTCGCCCCGGACACCGGGTTCCACGCCAGGGAGACCGACGAGGACGTCGTGCCCGAGACGCCGAGACCGCCCGGCGTGCCCGGGACCGTGGGCTCCTGGTCACCGCCGCCGCCCCCGTCGGGACCGAACACCGACAGGTCGTCCGCGTGGTAGGCGGCCTGGCCGTACCAGCCGTGGGTGTAGACCGTCACGGAGGTGGTGGAGGAGCCGGTGGTGAAGCTCGTGGAGAGCTGCTTCCAGCCGGTGGAGTCCGGGGTCCAGGTGGAGACGTCCGTGGTGCCGGTGCCGGTCACGCCCAGGTAGGCGTAGCCGCCCTGCACCCAGGCGCTGAGCCGGTACGTGGAGCCGGGCTTCACCTTGACGGTCTGGCTGCACCGGGCGTTGTCCTGCCCGGACGGCGTCGCCCTGAGCGCGGCCGTACCGCCGTGCACGGGCGAGGAGACGGTCGTCCCGCTGTTCGCCGAGCAGGTCCAGTCGCTCAGGCCCGCCTCGAAGCCGGCGTTCCTGGCGTTGTTGACGTCCGCGGCGGACGCCTGGCCCGCGCCGGCGAAGGTGAGGGCGAGGGCGGAGACGAGGGCTCCGGCCCAGATGCGTCTGCTGCGTCGGGACGTGCCCGGTACGCGGTCCACTGGGGCCTCCGGTGGGGGAGAGGGGAAGGGAGGGGAAGAAGCGGGGAAGACGTGACGTGAGGGGACGGCGGAAGACGGCAGGAGTGAGGGGGTGCGACGGTGGCCACCGCTGGACGTACAAGGTGGTCCAGACCAATCCCCTTGTCAATGGTCCGGACCGTCATCGGTCGCCGGCCCCCCTTCCCGGCCCCCTGCCCGGTGGGCTCGCGCGACGGGATCCGGCGTCAAGGCGGTGCGCGGGACCCACACCTCCGAGTCCGGATCGAGACCGGCGAGATGCTCAACCTGTCCCGTTATGGAGCGCCTTGTGCCGCAAGAGTTCCCGTTCGGCTGCCCAAACGCTGTTCTCCGGTCACAGACCCGTGGATACAGTGCTGAGGTAGTCACGCAGTGAAGTCGCCTGGGTGCGCCGGGGTAACACCCGGTGGGCCGACGGGGGACGGGGAGAACGGGGAACCGCACTGTGCCAACCGCCATTGCCGTGACCAGCGCCGACATGGCGCTGCCGCCACAGGACGAACGGACCCTGCCCGCCGTGGTGCTGCGGGACGTCGGAACCCGCCCGCTCGGACAGGCGCTGGCCGACCTCCAGACGCTGGTCGAGCAGCACGGGCACGTCATCGTGGTCTGCTCGCGGGCCACCCCCACCGCCGTCCGGCGGCGGCTGCACACCCTGCGCTCCCTGCTGGAGAGCGACCGGATCGCGTTCTTCCACCCCGACCTCCCCCCGCTCGGAACCGCCGTCCTGGCCCGCCAGTTACGGCAGCTGGCCTCCTGCGACCTCACCCCCGGCGTCCTCGCCTCGGCCGGCCGCCTGCTGGTCCACTACATCCACTCCGGGGCGCTGCTGGGCTCGGTCGCCCGCCTCGACCGCGTCCCGGTGAACCTCAAGCAGCACGCCAAGTCCTGGCTGCCCGGCAGCCAGTTCGCCGTCCTCGCCCACCCGCAGCCGCAGCTCGTCCGCATCGGCCCCGACGCCGCGCTCGACGGCCCGGAGTTCGGCACCTGGCTGCTGGTCGCCAAGGGCCAGCTCCCGTCCGACTGGGTCACCGGCACCCTGGCGCCGTCCTGGAGGGTCCAGGGGCTGCGCGAGGCACCGCTCCCGGCCGAGTCCCCCCGCTGGTGGGGCACCGGCAAGCTGATCGAGTTCTGCGCCTACCTGCCCGACCTGTCCGTCCTGTACCAGCTGGTCACGTCCGTGCGCCGCACCACCTGCCACTGGTGCGGCATCGACGTCATCGGCGACCGGTGCGTGTTCTGTTCGGCCACGCCGCCCGGCCAGGACGGCCCGCACCGGCCGCGGTCCGGGAACCGCACGGCCGTCGGGTGAGTCCCGAACCGCGGGGCGCCCCGGGGGACCCGCGCCGCCCCGGGCCCCCGGACCCGTCCCGCGCCGCCCGTCCGGCCCGCCGCCCACCGCACCCGGCCCCGTCCGCCCGATCCCGCTCGACCGATCCCCCGATGAGGTTGCACGGTTCATGAACTCCCGTCAGCGCCGCGGCGTGATACTCCTGCTCCTGTCGGTCCTGTGCGCCCTCGGCGCGTTCGCCGGCGTGCTGTCCGTCGTCAACGACGTGAAGTCCAAGGTGGGCCCCGAGGTCACCGCGTACCGGCTGAAGACGGACGTGGCGCCCTACACCGCCCTCGGTGCGGGGCAGTTCGAGAAGATCTCGATGCCCGAGCGGTGGCTGTCCGAGAACGCGGTCACCGATCTGCGCGAGATCCGGGGCAAGATCGCCGTGACCACCCTGCGCGAAGGCTCCCTGCTGCAGAGCGACATGGTCGTGGACCAGCCCGCCCTGCAGCCCGGGCAGCAGGAGGTCGCCATCATGATCGACGCGGCGACCGGCGTCGCCGGCAAGATCACCCCGGGCTCGACGGTCAACGTCTACGCGACCTTCGAGGGGGAGCGCGAGGGCGCCGCCGCCCAGTCCAAGATCATCGTGACGAACGCCAAGGTGCTGGACGTGGGCCGGCTCACCGCCCTCGAACCCGACGAGAACGACCGCGGCCGGCGGCCCACCGACGCCGTCCCGATCACCTTCGCGCTGTCCACCATCGACGCCCAGCGCATCACCTACGCCGAGTCGTTCGCCCAGCGGGTCCGCCTCGCGCTGGTGGCGCCCGGCGGCGACACCGCCGTCCCCGACTCGCAGCGGACGTACGAACTCGCGAAGGACAAGTGAGAGGCCCGCATGCCCACGAGGATCCTCCCGGCAGTCGGCGACGCGGACGCGGTCCGGTCCCTCACCACACTGCTCAGCCAACTCCCGGACGCCGAGCCGGTGACCCCGGTGGCCGACTCCACCCAGCTCGTGGACACCCTCGCGCGCCTGGCCGCCGAGTCCGTCGACGAGCTGCCCGAGGTCGTGGTCGTGCACGAGCGGATCGGTCCCGTCCCCGCCCTGGAGCTGATCCGCGAGGTCGCCCTGCGCTTCCCGGCCGTCGGCGTCATCCTCGTCACCTCCGACGCGAGCCCCGGACTCTTCCAGGCCGCCATGGACTACGGCGCCCGCGGACTGGTCGCCCTGCCGCTGGGCTACGAGGAACTCGCCAGCCGCGTCCAGGCCGTCGCCCAGTGGTCGGCCGGGGTGCGCCGCCACCTCGGTGCGGGCGGCGACGTCTTCACCGGCGCCGGCGGCACGGTCGTCACGGTCAGCGGGGCCAAGGGCGGCGTGGGCACCACCCTGACGGCCGTCCAGCTCGCCCTCGCCGCCCAGGCGTCCGGACGCGCCACCGCCCTCGTCGACATGGACCTCCAGACCGGCGACGTCGCCTCCTACCTGGACGTCCAGTTCCGCCGGTCCGTCGTCGACCTCGCCGCGATCAACGACATCTCCCCGCGCGTCCTGGCCGACGCGGTCTTCCGGCACGACACCGGCCTGGCACTGCTGCTCGCCCCCGCCGAGGGCGAACGCGGCGAGGACGTCACCGACCGCGCCGCCCGCCAGGTCGTCAGCGCCCTGCGCTCCCGCTACGAGGTCGTCGTCATCGACTGCGGCGCCCAGCTCTCCGGGGCCGGCGCGGCGGCGGTCGAGATGGCCGACACCGCCCTGCTGGTCACCACCCCGGACGTGATCGCCGTACGGGGCGCCAAGCGGGCGGTGCGGATGTGGGACCGGCTGCAGATCCGCAAGGCGGAGGAGACCACGGTGGTGGTCAACCGCCACACCCGGGCCACGGAGATCCAGCCCCCGCTCATCCGGCGGATCACCGGCACGGCGGTCGCGGCGACCGCGGTCCCGGCCGGCTTCAAGGAACTGCAGGCGGTCGTGGACGCGGGCCGCGTCCACGAACTGGAGGGCAAGAGCGCGGTCAAGCAGGCCCTGTGGGGCCTGGCCGGTGAACTCGGCCTGGTCAGGGCCGCCGAGGGCGCCCACAGGGCGGGCCGGCTGCGCGGCGACCGGGGAGCGGTGGGCTTCCGGCGGCGCAAGGACTCGGGGGGGTGAGGGAGGTGGGGGAGACGAGGGGCACGAGGACGCGGGCCGCGTCACCCGTACCGTCCGCACGCGACCGCGACCGGGGCCAGGTCACCGTCGAGTTCCTCGGCATGACGCCGACGATCCTCGTGACGCTGGTCGTGCTGTGGCAGCTCGTGCTGGTGGGATACACGTTCACGCTCGCGGGGAATGCTGCGGACGAGGCGGTGCGGGCGGGCACGGCGGCGACGCCGGGCGCCCGCCAGGGCGCCTGCCGGGAGGCCGGGCTGGACAAGCTGCCCGACGCGTGGGAGGGGGCCGCGACGGTGAACTGCGCGACGGCGGGCGGCTACGTCACGGCCGAGGTGCGGCTGAACGTGCCCGTCCTCTTCCCCGGCACGGCGAACTTCCCCTTCGAGGTGAAGGGCGAGGCCGGCGCGGTGGAGGAGGTGGACTGACATGTCGCACGACCGCGAGCGCCCCGGCCGCGAGCCGCACGACCGCGCGTGCCGGAACCGCGGGTCCCGCGGGCGCCGGGACCGGGACCGGGACCGTGGACAGGCCGCCCTCGAGTACCTGGGCTTCATCCCCGTCCTGATCGTCGTCGCCATGGCGGCCGTCCAGCTCGGGCTGATCGCCTACACCGCCCAGCAGGCCGGCACCGCGGCCCGCGCCGGCGCGCGCAGCGCCTCGCTCGACCGGGGCGCCGGGCCGGCCTGTGCCGCCGCCGTCAGCGACTGGCTGGCCGGCGGCACCTCCTGCGGGACGGCGGAAGGAGGCGACGAGGTCACCGTCACCGCCACGGTCGACATCCCCTCGGTCGTGCCGGGCTGGAACTTCGGCCCCGCGCGCAGGACCGCCACGATGCCGCTCGACCACTGACCGCGCACGAGGGCCGAGGAAGACAGGAACACCGAGGAACCCCGAAGAAGGTCGAAGAGGACCGAAGAGGACCGAAGAGGACCGAGGACCGAGGAACGAGGAGCACCGGACTCATGAGCCTGCGGGCACGCATCAACTCACCCGAGGAGACGGGTGGCCGGGGGGAGGACGGCCACCTGGTCGCCTCCTACCGCGCCAAGCTCCTCGAGGAGATCGACCTCGCGGAGATGAGTTCGCTGGCCGCCGCCGAGCGCCGGGCCAGACTGGAACGCGTCCTCGGCCACATCATCAGCCGCGAGGGCCCGGTCCTGTCGACCGTGGAGCGCTCCCAGCTGATCCGCCGGGTCGTCGACGAGGCGCTGGGCCTCGGCATCCTGGAGCCGTTGCTGGAGGACGCCTCCATCACGGAGATCATGGTCAACGGCCCCGACGCGATCTTCGTGGAGCGCGGCGGCCGGGTGGAGCAGCTCCCGATGCGGTTCGCCTCCCACGACCAGCTCATGCAGACGATCGAGCGCATCGTCTCCACCGTCAACCGCCGCGTGGACGAGTCCAACCCGATGGTCGACGCCCGCCTGCCCTCCGGCGAGCGCGTCAACGTCATCATCCCGCCGCTGTCCCTGACCGGCGCCACCCTCACCATCCGCCGCTTCCCCCGCTCCTTCACCCTCCACGAACTCATCGGCCTCGGCTCGCTCGACGAGCCCATGCTGTACCTGCTGGCCGGGCTGGTGCAGGCGCGGTTCAACGTCATCGTCTCGGGCGCGACGGGCACCGGGAAGACGACCCTGCTCAACGCCCTCTCCGGCCTGATCCCCGCGGGCGAACGCATCATCACCATCGAGGACTCCGCCGAACTGCAGCTCCAGCAGCCGCACGTCATCCGCCTGGAGTCCCGCCCGCCCAACGTCGAGGGCAAGGGCCGGGTCACCATCCGCGACCTGGTGCGCAACTCCCTGCGCATGCGCCCCGACCGCATCGTCGTCGGCGAGGTCCGCGGCGGCGAGTCGCTGGACATGCTCCAGGCGATGTCGACCGGTCACGACGGCTCCCTCGCCACCGTCCACGCCAACAGCGCCGAGGACGCGCTGACGCGCCTGCAGACCCTCGCCTCCATGTCCGACGTCGAGATCCCCTTCGTCGCGCTGCACGACCAGATCAACAGCGCCGTCGACGTGATCGTCCAGCTCACCCGCTTCGCCGACGGCGCCCGCCGCATCACCGAGATCGCCCTGCTGGAGAGCCACGGCGGCGAACCGTACCGGCTGGCCACGGTCGCCCGCTTCCGGGCGCAGCCGATGACCGCCGACGGCCGCGTCCACGGCACCTTCGCGCATCACCCCCTCCCGCGCCGCACCGCCGACCGCCTCTACATGGCGGGCCAGCCCGTTCCCCAGGCCTTCGGCATCGCCCAGTCCGCCGACCAGCTCGCCACCCGAGAAGCCAGGTAGGAACCGTCCCCATGGATCTGCAGCACCTGATCACGCTGACCACCGGCATCACGCTGCTGGCCTGCGTCCTCGCGGTCGTCGGCGTGCACTCCTACGCCACCGGCAGGGCGCAGCGGCAGGCGCTGGTGGACCGGCTGTCGGCCACCGGGCAGATCCCGGTCGCCGGGCGCCGGCGCCACTTCCCCGCCCTGGACCGCCGGCTGCGACGGACCGGGTTCGGCCGGAAGCTGGAGCTGCGCCTGGCGGCCACCGGCCTGGACGTCACCCCGGGGGAGTTCTTCGCCGCCATGCTCGCCACGGTCGCCGGGCTCTGGCTCGTCGGCCAGGCGGCCCTCGCCCCCTTCTTCGGCCCCATCGCCGGACTGCTCGGCATCTGGGCGGCCCTGCAGTTCCTCACCTGGCAGCGCCAGAAGCGCATCGAGAAGTTCATCAACCAACTCCCCGAACTGGCCCGCATCCTGGCCAACGCCACCCAGGCCGGACTGGCGCTCCGCACGGCCATCGGCATGGCGGCGGAGGAGCTGGAGGCCCCGGCGGGCGAGGAGCTGTCCAAGGTGGCCAACCAGCTGGCGATGGGCGCGTCGATGGACGACGCGCTGGGCGAACTCGCCGACCGCCTCCCCTCCCGGGAACTGGTCGTCCTGGTCACCACACTGGTCCTGTCCAACCGGGCGGGCGGCCAGGTGGTGAGCGCCCTGCGCAACCTGACGGAGACGCTGGAGGAGCGCAAGGAGACCCGCCGGGAGGTCCGCACCCAGCTCTCCCAGGTGAGCATGACCTCGTACGCCGTCCCCGTCCTGGGCGTCGGCTCGCTCCTGCTGATGAACGGGGTGAAGGACGGTGCCCTGGAACGCATGACCGGTTCCCCGGCCGGCCAGGCCGCGGTGATCGTCGCCTTCGGCCTCTACGCCGTCGGCTTCGTCCTCATCCGCCGCCTGTCCCGCATCGACGTCTGAGCGGCCGGACCGGCGGAGGAGGAAGGGATCAAGGGACCATGGGACTTCTGCTCGCCCTGCTGATGGGCCTCGGCGTCTGGGGCGTCTTCGTCGGCCTCCGCATGTACCGGGCCGAGGCCAAGCTCCCCGGCGACCTCGCCCTCGCCCTGGAGGTCGGCGCCACCCGCACCGGCGCGGTCGACTCCCTGGTCGACCGCCTCGGCATGCGCTACGCCCCCGCCGTGCTGCGCCTCATGGGCCCCCAGCAGGTCGCCAGGTACCGCCGCAGGATCGACCTCGCGGGCAACCCCGGCGGCCTCACCCTCGACCGCTACGCCGCCCGCCGCGCGGTCTACGGCACCCTCGGCGGCGTCGGCTTCCTGGTCTTCCTCCTGCGCGGCCAGTTCTTCGTGGCGCTGCTGCTGCTCGCCTTCGGGGCGTTCTGGACGGAGGTCGGCATCTGGTCGGCGATCCGCGTCCGCAGGGACGTGATCGAGCGGACGCTGCCGGACTTCCTGGACGTGCTCGCGGTCGTGGTGAGCGCGGGGCTCGGCTTCCGCCAGGCCCTGGACCGCGTGGCGTCGAGGTACGAGGGCCCGTGGGCGGACGAACTGCGCATCACGCTGCGCCAGATGGACCTGGGCATGAGCCGCCGCCAGGCCTTCGCGGAACTCCGGCGGAGGAACGACTCGGAGCAGGTCGCCATGTTCGTCACCGCGCTCCAGCAGGGCGAGGAACTCGGCGCCCCGATCGTCGACACCCTGGTGTCCCTGGCCAAGGACATGCGCCGCACGGACGCCCAGAACGCCCGCCGCAAGGCCGCCCGGGCGGTCCCCAAGGCCACCATGATGATCACCACGTTCATGGTCCCGGCCACCATGATCCTCCTCGGCGCCGGCCTGATCCTCGGCTCCGGCACCGACTTCGGCTCGATCACGGGCGAGTAGGACGAGGGGCAGGGCGCCATGACGACGACCGGGCAACGCACCGCGGGCGGCCGTGCGGGAGGCCGCACGGGGTCGCTCCGCCGACGCCGCCGGGACCCCGGGGACACCGCCCCGAGGGCGGGCGCGGTCCTGCCCGACCGCGCCCGGCCGGGCGCGACGGACACCCCGGTGACGTCGGCGGCATCGGTGACAGCGGTGCCCTCGGCGACGCCGGCGCCGCCACCCGGCCGGGGGACGGGGCCCGACGGCGCCCGGCCCCCGCAGGGGCCGCCCGCGCCCGGCGACGGGAACCGCACGGCCGGTGGCGCGGGCGGGAGACCGCACCCGGCCGAAGCCCGGACGCGCCCCCCACAGCCCGCACCCGCACCCGTACCCGCATCCGCACCCGCATCCGCACCGGACGTCGACATCCAGGTCAACGCCCTCCAGGCCCTGTGCCGGCAGGTGTTCGGCTTCCGGCTGGCGATGATCGCGCTCGCCGCCCCCGCGGCCCTCCTCAACGCCAGCCCCGGGTGGGGCACCCGCCTGGTCGGCAGCGCGGTCGTGGTCACCTTCATGGCGTCCTACGTCCTCTTCCGGGACTGGGAACGCTTCGGCCCCCTCCTCCTGCGCCACCCCACGCTCCTCGCCGGGGACACCCTCTTCGGCGCCCTGCTCCTCGTCTCCGCGGGCCCGGACACCACCCTCGCCTACGTCAGCGTCTGCACCCCGCTCCTGGCGGGCCTGGTCTACGGCTGGCGCGGCGCGGCCGTCTTCGCCTCCCTCCAGGGCCTGATCCTGCTGCTGGTCTACGCGACCGTGGAGGGCCCGCACGAGGGACCGGCCCAGACGCTGCTCCTGCCCGGCCTCTGCGTGGTCGCGGGCGCGGTCGGCTCCAGCCTGCGCAACCTGATGCTCCGCTTCGGCGCGGCGACCCGGGCCCTGACGGCGGTCCGGGCCCGCCTGGCCGTCACCGAGGCGGTCGACGCGGAACGCGCCCGCCTGGCCCGCGAGATGCACGACTCGGTGGCGAAGACCCTGCACGGGGTCGCCCTGGCGGCCGACGGCCTGGCGGCCACGGCGGGCGCCCCGCGCGTGGACCCGGCCCTGGTGAGGCAGCAGGCGGAACTCGTCGCCCGCTCGGCCCGCCGCGCGGCGGCGGAATCCCGCGAACTCCTCACCGACCTGCGCCGCGAGACCGACCCGGACCAGGGCACGGACGTCCTGGCCGAACTGGCGGACCGCACCCGCGACTTCGGCACCCGCACCGGTCTGCCGGCGACCTGCCGCCCGACCGGCGGCCACGCGCTTCCCCCCGTCCCCCCGGCGGTGGCCCGCCAGCTCCTCTCCATCGCCTCGGAGGCCATGGAGAACGCCCACCGCCACGCCGCCCCGACCCGGATCGACGTCCGCGCGGGCGTCCACGGCGACCTGCTCCGCATCAGCGTCCACGACGACGGCCGCGGCCTCCCGCCCGGCACGAACCTCGAACAACTCCGCCGCGCCGGCCACTTCGGCCTGCTCGGCATGGTCGAGCGGGCGACCTCCGTCGGCGCCCGCATCCGCATCGGCCGCGGCCCGCACGCGCGGGGCACGGAGGTCCGGCTGGAACTCCCCCTGGCGGCCCTGACGGCACCCGGCCCTCCGGCGGCACCCGGCCCTCCGGAGGCGGCCCCATGAGCAGCAGCCGGTCGGTACGCGTCCCCCCATCCCGTCCCCGGAGAGGAGGCAGCCCCATGCAGAGTCCCACGCAGCCGCCGCCGAACCCCTTCCAGAAGGTCCCCCCGCCCGCCGCGCTCCGGGTCGTGGTCGCCGACGACAACCCGGTGGTCCGCGCCGGCCTGACCGCCCTGCTCTCCGGCCGCGGGGACATCACGGTCGTGGCGGAGGCGGCGGACGGCAGGGAGGCCTACGAGGCGGCCCGCACCCACCGCCCCCACGTCATCCTCCTCGACGTCCGCATGCCGGGCGTGGACGGCATCTCCGCGCTGCCCCACCTGGTGCGGATCGCCCCGGTCGTGATGCTGACGTACAGCAGGGAGTCGGAGGTCGTCCAGGAGGCGCTGCGCAGGGGGGCGGGCGGCTACCTGGTCCACGGCGAGTTCACGGCGGACCAGCTGGTGGCGGCGGTGCGGGACGTCAAGGAGGGCAGGGCCCACTTCACCTCCACAGCGGCGGGAGCATTGCTGGAGCAACTTCGCCAAGGGTCCGGTACGGGGCGGGCCCTGCCGGACGGGTTAGGTGACGCGCACACAACTCACCGGACTGCTAAACGGAACTTGGCGGGTTCAAGCCTCCCTCCCCCCTCGTCCTCGCCTACTTCTGCAGAAAACCTTTCGCAACTGCAACCGGGTATGGCACAGTCGTCGTCTGGGTGGACGGGTGGCCGTCCGGCCGTCCCCGACAGGTCGAGGTTCCAGCTGAGCACGAGGGAGGCGGAGATCATGGACCTCATCGCGTCCGGCATGAACAACCAGCAGATCGCCGCCACGTGCTTCATCAGCGAGAAGACGGTCAAGAACCACATCAACCGCATCTTCGCCAAGCTCCACAGCACCAGCCGCTCCGAGGCCGCCGCGAAGTGGCTCGGCACGGCACCGGGTTCCGGCCGGGGAGTGGGGTGACCTGCGGTGACGGTGGGGGAGAAGAGGAACCGGGTCCGCGATTGGGCCCGGCTTTGGGCCCTGGGGCCCTCTGGCGGACGGGGTGCCCACTCCTACGGTGCTCAGGTCGACGGCGGCACCGCGAAGGAAGCCGCCACCGCGTCAGCCGGAGGGGAACACCATGAGCAACTGGATCAACACGACGGTCGCGTACCTCCAGTCCCGAGCCGCCCGCAACGACAAGGGCCAGACGGCGGTGGAGTACCTGGGCATCATCGCGGTGGTCGTGGCGATCGTCCTGGCGATCACGGGGACGGACATTGGCGCGTCGATCTACGACGCGATCACAGAGCAGATCGCGAATGTCACCGGTGGTTGATGCGGCCCCGTAAGTACGGCGACGCAGGGCAGGCCTTCCCCATCTACATCACGGTGGTGGGGGGTCTGCTCTTCCTCGCGTTCGCGTACTTTGCGGTGGGCCAGGCCGCGGCGAATCGAAACGACGCGCAGACGGCTGCCGATGCGGCCGCTCTGGCAGCGGCTCAGGACCGGCGGGATCAGCTTACGGGTGCGTGGGTGCAGAACCTCTTGGATCCGGCCAAGTGGAAGGCCATTTTCGATGGTGCTGCGGATGGAATCGATGCTTCGTGCTGGCGGGCGGATCAACTCGCGGCACAAAACGACGCGACCGTACTGACGTGCGAACTTGACGGGTTGCTGGGCTACACGGTTGAAGTTGAGACGAACGATACGGTGGGCGACTCCATTGTGCCTGGCACGGAGACGAAGAAGTCCAAGGAGACCGCCACCGCTGTGATCGAACCTCGCTGCACCTTTGAACTTCTGGGGGAGGGCGCGGGGGAGGACGTATTGCCTCTGCTCACCTGCGAGGGCAAAAAGTGGGAGTTGGATCCGAAGGATCCTGAGGAACTGCTCCCGCAGCCTGAAGAACTGTTCGATGTCCATTTGGCCGACTGACAAGCGAACGACGAGTGACAAGGAAGACAGAGGTATGAGCATTCGGTTCACAACGAAGACCCGCAGGGAGGTGGTCGCGCTGACCGTTGCGGCCGGATTGGCCTTCGGAGTGGTCGGTTGCGGCGGAGGAAGTGACGACGACAAGAAGCCGAAGGCTTCGGCTTCCGCGTCCAAGGATGGCGAATCTGGTCCGAGTGCTCAGGAAGGTCAGTCCGATGAGCCGCTGGCGGAATTGAGGGGGCAGGATGGTCTGCTCTTGAGGCTTACTTCTGCTGAGCGTGACGCCGGAGGTTTTCTGACGGTTAACGGCGAGCTTAAGAACGAAGGTGCGAAAAGGATCACCGTGCCAGCGGTGCTCAGGGGGAACGAGACAGAAATCATCAAGCACGGTAGGACGCTCGGCGGAGCCACTTTGGTGGACTCGCAGAGTAAGAAACGTTACTACGTGCTCCGTGATACCGATGGACGCCCTCTGACCACCACGGATCTGGGAATTGTAAAGCCTGGAGAAACCGTCCCGGTCTTTATGCAGTTCCCGGCTCCGCCCGCCAGCGCATCAGAAGTCAGCTTCCAGCTGCCGACCTTCCCGAGCGCCACTATTGAGATTTCCGGGTGAGGCAGAGGATGACTCGTACGCGCGTGATTCTCGCCGGGAGTATCGCCGCTCTCATGGTCATCGGCTCCGGAGCGGCCTACGCCGATGATGGCCCTAGTGTCCCTCCGGGCACCGAGACGACAGTCTCCGCGCCGGTAGAGGTGGATGGCAACGACCCCGACCTCAAGCTTCCAGAAGGGGCGACCCTCGCCGCTGCCAAAGTCCTCGACATCAAAACGGTCGTCGAGGAGCAGAGCGGCGACGAACGCCGTGAGGACACCAACTCGGACGTGAAGTTCGCGCTCCAGGCCGAGGTGCTGTTCGGCAAGGACAGCGCGAAGCTCAGCGCGCAGGCCAAAGCCCGGATCGGCGCCATCGCGGAGGAGATCAAGGCCCAGAACGCGACGAGGATCCGCGTCTTCGGCTTCACGGACAACCTCGGCTCCTCGGCGCACGGCGACGTCCTGTCCCGGCAGCGCGCGAACGCCGTGCACGGCGTCCTGGAGCAGGAGCTGAACGACTCCGACGTCACCTACGAGGTGCGTGGCTACGGCGAGCAGTACCCGATCGCCGACAACTCCACGGAAGCCGGCCGCAAGAAGAACCGCCGGGTCGAGATCTCCTTCCCGCGCGGGGAGGGTTGACGGCTACACGCAGGTGACCGGCCTTGCCCGCCCTGATCTCCGGGATGAGGACGCGCAGGGCCTCTCCGCTGTCGGTGAGCGGGGCGTCGTACTCGCCGTCGCTCCCTGCGGTGGACTGCCCGTGGGCGGTGCTGCCCAGGGAGGGGGCGCGCGTGTACACGGACGGGGAACCGTAGGGGACGCGGCCCGTCAGGCCCGCTCCCGCGCCACCTCGACCCGCACTCCGGCCCGCAGTCCCCACCCCTCCATCGCCCCGGCCTCAGCCTCGAGTACGTGCCGGGCCCGCACCCGGGGCAGCCCGAGCCGTCCCGGCGGCATGGTCCGCACGGCGACGACGGTGAGGCGGCGGTCGAGGTAGGCGACGTCGATGGGCATGCGCATGCGGAAGGTGTGCACGCTGTTGGCGGGCGAGAGCAGCAGCGCCCCGTCGAGGGAGTCACGTCCCAGCAGTCCCCTGGCGCGGGCCCGGTAGGAGGCGGCGATCTCCAGCGGGACGCGCACGGGTGGTTCTCCGTCCCCTCCCCGCACGGTCAGTTCTCCCCGCCCGTCCCGCCAGCGCGCCACAGTCGCCCCCTCCGCCACCGCACAGCCGACCCGCAGTCGGCCGACCGGACCGAACGTATCCCCGCCGGGCCGGCCTGTAGTGCTGAAAAGCGTGAACAGGGGACGGGTGAGTGTCGTTCCAGCGCTCAAACGAGCGGGACGATGACAGTGAGGGCCGAGTTGTCCACGTTTTCCGGAAGACGGAGGAGAGAGCGAGGCCCTCACGGGCGTGTGCGGCGCCCGGTGGGGCGACGCGGAGGCGGCGGCCGAGGCGAACCTGGCCGCGTTCGTCACGGAACTGGGCCGCCGGAGCCCTCACCGCACGCTGAGCACGCGTGTCCCCTGCACCGCGGCCGAACGGGCGAATCCCGCCCGAACCCCTCCCCGAGCCCTTCCGCGCCCTGGCGGCCCGGCACTGCTACGGCGACCTGACGGTATGGGGCCCGTACGGTCCGGCGGCCCGTCGGTAGCCCCCGGTGGTTCGGCCTCTCCCTCGACCAGTCCGACGGCGACGCCCCTGGGATCACGACCGCCCTGGTCGGTGGCCGTCCGCTCACGGAACCCACGGACCGGGGCTGAAATGTGACGTGGAACACGCTCGGTGGGCGATGAGCCGATCCGCCCCCACCGGTCCCACCCCGTGACAGCACCGCCCCGCGGCCCGACCGGCGCAGGGCGCGTCCGACAGTCCGGGCACACCGAGCACCGGCAAGCGAACGCCGGCGACCGAACCCCTGGCACCGGACACCGACAGACGGGACACCACCGGCATGACCACCTCCAAGGGCCCTGCCGGCTACTTCCCCTCCATCGAGGAGAAGTACGGCCGCCCGACAGCGGAATGGAAGGACTTCCTCCGCCCCTCACCCCTGACCAAGCACATGGAACTCGTCACCTGGCTCAAGACCGAACACGGACTGGGCCACGGCCATGCCAACGCCCTCGTCGCCCACACCCTCGCGGAGACCCGCGGCCGGTAGGCCGTCCGCCGTGACCGGCCGTGCCGTTCCGGCCGTCAGTTGCCGACGTGGTGCGACGTGGCGCGACGTGGTTACCGGTCCGCCCCCTGCCGGGTAGGACCTCCGCCATGACCACACTCGGCGCAGTCTTCCGTCCCCAGCTCGCCCCCGAACGCCTCCGTTCCGTCGCCCGGCTCGCGGACGAGACGGGGCTCGACGAACTCTGGCTGTGGGAGGACTGCTTCCGGGAGGGCGGGATCTCGACCGCCGCCGCCGCGCTCGCGTGGACCGAGCGGGTGCGGGTCGGGGTCGGGCTGCTGCCCGTGCCCCTGCGGAACGTCGCCGTCACCGCGATGGAGGCCGCCACCCTGCACCGCATGTTCCCCGGACGCGCGATGCTCGGCGTCGGGCACGGGGTGCAGGACTGGATGGGGCAGGTGGGGGCGAGGGTCGAGTCACCGGTCACCCTGCTGCGGGAGCACCTCCTCGCGCTGCGGGACCTGCTGCGGGGCGAGCGCGTCACGACCCGCGGGCGGTACGTCACCCTCGACGACGTCGCCCTCGACTGGCCGCCGGAGCGCGCGGTGGAGGTGCTCGCGGGGGCCACCGGCCCGCGGACCGTGCGGCTCACCGGCGAGGCCGCCGACGGCACCGTCCTCACCGCCGCCACCTCACCGGAGGGCGTCCGGCGCGCACGCCGGCTCATCGAGGAGGGGCGCGTCGCGGCCGGACGCGGCACCGGGCCGCACAAGGTCGTCGTCTACCTGCTCGCCGCCACGGGACCCGGCGCCGGCGAGCGGCTGCGTGCCGAGCTGGTCGCCGAGGGAGCGGGCGGGGACCCGGACCTCGGGGTCGCCGGGGACGCGGACGCCGTCGCCGAGGCGGTGCGGCGGCTGGCCGGGGCCGGGGCCGACTCGGTCGTCCTCCAGCCGACCGGCGACGAGCCGGACCCCGAGGGCTTCGTGCGGTTCGTGGCGGAGGACGTGCGGCCGCTGGTCCCGTGATCCGGCCGACAGGGGGCGGCCCTGTCCTGCATCATCGGGCCATGACGGACAAGCGGGCCCGTTCCTTCGAGGACCTCGTCGCGGAGGGCGCCTCCGTCCCCACCGAGGGATGGGACTTCTCCTGGTTCGAGGGCCGGGCCACCGAGGCCAGGCCCTCCTGGGGGTACGCCGTGTCGATGGCCGGGCGGCTGGCCCGGGCAGGCGCCGCGCTCGACGTCCAGACCGGGGGCGGCGAGGTGCTGGACTTCGCCCTCGCCGAGGCGTCCCGGCGGCCCCCGCTCACCGTCGCCACCGAGGGGTGGCCGCCCAACGTCGCCAGGGCCACCGCCCTGCTCCGGCCCCGCGGCGTGGCCGTCGTCGCCTCGTCCGAGGAAGCGCCGCTGCCCTTCGCCGACGGGACCTTCGACCTCGTCGTCAGCAGGCATCCCGTCCGGACACCCTGGGACGAGATCGCCCGGGTGCTGGAGGCCGGGGGCACCTACTTCGCCCAGCACGTCGGGCCGGGCAGCGTCCGCGAACTCACCGAGTGCTTCCTCAGGCCGCGGCCGGACGGGCGGCACGACGCCCGGCACCCCGACCGCGAGCGGCGCCGCGCCGAGGACGCCGGGCTGGAGGTCGTCGACCTGCGTGCCGAACGGCTCCGCATGGAGTTCCACGACATCGCCGCCGTCGTCCACTTCCTGCGCAAGGTGGTCTGGATCGTCCCGGGCTTCACCGTCGAGGGGTGTCTGCCGCAGCTGCGCGCCCTGCACCGGCGGATCGAGCGGGAGGGGGCGTTCGTGGCGCACAGCACCCGGCACCTGATCGAGGCCCGCAAGCCCGGCCCCGGCCGGCCGGGGCGGTGACGACGGGGCGGCCCGCCCGTCCACCCTCCGGCCCGCTCCTGTTCGCTCCCGCCCGCTCCCCTCCCGGGTGAGGCCGGAGTTTCCGCATCGTTACCGGGGCGGCTCGCCTTCGGGACTCGGCATCGGGTAGGTTCAGACCAAGGTAATTCGCGTAAGCAAACCTTCACGGGTGGTGCCGTGCGTCGGAGGGGGCCGTGCGGCGCCACCCGCCTCCGCCCTCCGTCTCCGTTCCCGCCCCGCCCGCGCCGCGCGCCGGGTCAAGCGGACGTTCCTCGCCGCGTCACCCGTCGGGGGGACCGCCGGAAGAGTTGTCGCGATGCGGGCCCTTCGGCGCCTCATCCGGCACAGCAGCCCCACACCCTTCGCTTTTCGGCAGGATAACGCTGCATTCAGGCCATGAGAACGGTCCGAACCGTGGCCTCCGCGGGCGTCGAGGCGTTGCCGACCGGTTCCGGAGAGTAGTTGTGGCACGCCGATGCACGCAGCATCACTTACGAAGGGTTATGGTGGAAACCCCCCCCTCGGGCCGGTCCGTCTCCCCCCCACGGACCGGCCCGTTTTTCTTGCCCGGCTTTCCTGCCCGGCCCGACGCCGGGAGCCGGGAGCCGGGACACGGCGAACGCCGGAGGCCGGGAGACGGCGGACCGGCGTCCGGCGCCCCGTGCCGCGGCCGGGTCCGGCCCCGGGCCGGACCCGCGGCCGCGGGGGCCGCCCGGGTGGTGGCCCGCACGACGGCCGGACCCGGGACGCCGCTCACCGTCCCGGTCGGTGTCGCCGCCGGTTCCGCCGGTTCCGCCTGTTCCGCCGCTTCCGGGGCGGCGCGGGCGACCGGTTCCGGCGGCACCGTGCGAACGCCGCACCGCCCCGGCACATCTGACGGACGGACCACCCGGGGGCTTGGGGGCCCCCGCCCCGGCAGGAGTAGGCTTCGCCCCCGGGGACTGCCACACGGACAGGGTTCGCCCGCGGCCGAAGCCGGGCCGTGCGCCGCGGACCGCGGCGAGTGCCGCCCCTGTCCGATCCGCACGGAGGGGCTGACGATCACGTGAACCTGCGCGACAAGCTGCGCGGCCTGCTGGTCAGGCTGTACGCGCGCCGGGTGGAAGGCCACCTGGACACCGCTCAGGTGCCCAAGCACATCGGCGTCATCATGGACGGCAACCGCCGTTGGGCGAAGGCCGCGGGCTCCAGCACCGTCCACGGCCATCGGGCCGGTGCGGACAAGATCGGGGAGTTCCTCGGCTGGTGCGCCGAGACGGACGTCGAGGTCGTCACCCTCTGGCTGCTGTCGACGGACAACTTCGACCGGCCGAGGGAGGAGCTCGTCCCGCTGCTCGGCATCATCGAGGACGTGGTCCGCACCCTCGCCGCCGACGGGCGCTGGCGGGTGCACCACGTCGGGACGCCCGACCTGCTGCCCTCCGGGATGCAGACCACCCTGAAGGAGGCCGAGGAGGCCACCGCGCACATCGACGGGATAGTGGTCAACGTCGCCATCGGGTACGGCGGCCGCCAGGAGATCGCCGACGCGGTGCGGTCCATGCTGCTCGACGCCCAGGAGAGGGGCGTCTCGATGGAGGAGCTCGCCGAGGCCGTCGACGTCGACATGATCGGACGTCACCTCTACACCCGCGCCCAGCCCGACCCCGACCTCGTCATCCGCACCAGCGGGGAGCAGCGGCTGTCCGGATTCATGCTCTGGCAGACCGCCCATTCGGAGTACTACTTCTGCGAGGTCTTCTGGCCGGCCTTCCGCAAGGTCGACTTCCTGCGCGCACTGCGCGACTACGCCGCCCGCCACCGGCGCTACGGCGGCTGAACGGCGCCGCACGGCGGCATCCGGGCAGGCCGGACACCCCGGCACGGGCCGGAGGTCACACGGAGTTCACCGAGGTGCCGTCATATGCCGTGGCATGGCGGCGCTCGTTCGAGGGCATAACCCAGGCAGGTCGACACCCGAACCACGGGTGTCGGATCTCAGCGGGCGGCACGGGAGCCGCCTGCCCGGGAGGCCCTTTGCACCAGCCCGACCGTGCGCTCTCGGCACGGAAGAAGCAGCGGAGGGCCGGTTTTCGGCCCGCGGTGCATGGGGGCCGTGGACCGGCCCAGCTCCGCCTCGTCGCTCCCCGACCTCATCCGAGGGGGTACGTCCTTCCGTGGTGACCAGCGCAAAGCGCCCCAAGCCAGACCGGCGCACCTATGTTCTCGACACCAGCGTCCTGCTGGCCGATCCCAACGCCCTGAGCCGCTTCGACGAGCACGAGGTCGTGCTCCCCGTCGTCGTGGTGACGGAGCTGGAGGCCAAGCGGAACCATCCCGAACTCGGCTACTTCGCCCGTCAGGCGCTGCGCCTGCTGGACGACTACCGGATGCGGTACGGCCGCCTCGACGCCCCCATCCCCACCGGGGACCTCGGCGGGACCGTGCGGGTCGAGCTGAACCACTCGGACCCCAGCGTGCTGCCCAGCGGCTACCGCCTGGGGGACAACGACTCCCGCATCCTCGCGGTCGCCCGCAACCTGCAGGCCGAGGGATTCGACGTCACCGTCGTGTCGAAGGACCTCCCGCTCAGGATCAAGGCGTCCTCCGTCGGTCTCCTCGCCGAGGAGTACCGCGCGGAGCTCGCCATCACGGACGCCTCCGGCTGGACCGGGATGTCCGAACTGACCCTGTCCGGGGAGCAGGTGGACGTCCTCTTCGAGGAAGGGCGCGCGTACGTGCCCGAGGCCTCCCACCTGCCCGTGCACACCGGACTGACCATCCAGTCGGAGCGCGGCAAGGCGCTGGGGCGGGTCACCGCCGAGGGGGACGTCCGTCTGGTGCGCGGCGACCGGGAGGCGTTCGGCGTCAAGGGGCGCAGCGCCGAGCAGCGGATCGCGCTCGACCTGCTGCTCGACCCGGAGGTCGGGATCGTGTCCCTGGGCGGCCGGGCCGGCACCGGCAAGTCGGCGCTGGCGCTGTGCGCGGGGCTCGAGGCGGTGCTGGAGAGCCGGCAGCACGAGAAGATCATGGTCTTCCGGCCGCTGTACGCGGTGGGCGGGCAGGAACTCGGCTACCTGCCCGGCACCGAGGCGGAGAAGATGGGCCCGTGGGCGCAGGCCGTCTTCGACACCCTGTCGGCGGTGACCAGCCGCGAGGTCATCGAGGAGGTCACCGCGCGCGGCATGCTGGAGGTCCTGCCGCTGACGCACATCCGGGGCCGCTCGCTGCACGACGCGTTCGTGATCGTGGACGAGGCGCAGTCACTGGAACGGAACGTCCTGCTGACCGTTCTGTCCCGGATCGGGGCCAATTCGCGGGTCGTGCTGACCCATGACGTCGCCCAGCGGGACAATCTGAGGGTCGGCCGGTACGACGGTGTGGTCGCCGTCGTCGAGAAGCTGAAGGGGCACCCGCTCTTCGCGCACGTCACCCTGACGCGGTCCGAGAGGTCCCGGATCGCCGCCCTGGTGACCGAAATGCTCGAAGACGGACAAGTCTGACCCGCGCGCCCCAACAAGGGCTGTTCTGAAGGTAGTTGGCGCCGCCCGGAAAGGTCGTAGAGCCTAGCCGGGCGGTGTCGGCGTGCGTGGGGCTTTCCTGGAATCCCCGGGGTCAAACGACATGTGAGCTTTCACACGCGACGGGGAATTGCCTTGCCCCGTCGTATTACGGCAGAGTCTCACTCCTGTCAGGCCCCGCATACGGCACAGCCTTACCCCCAGCGGTAGGGCACCACAGAGGCACCGCTTCCAACTCCATAGCGTCGCCGTATGCCGCCCGAGCACCACGCGGCACTCCCTCGCGGGAGTTGCCCACCGGGCCCGTGCCTCCCGTGGCCCGTAGTTGGGGAGGCCAGTGCCAGGGGCACGATTGCGTCCGCGAGGGTCACCGAAGCGGGCGATGCTGGAAGGAAACCGTGTGAGCCGGATGTCGGTCCGGGGATTCGCAGTGGCCTCCGCCACCGCGGTCACCGCTGTCGGAAGCGTCGTCGGCGTTGCCTCGGGCAGCGTCGCGCAGAACAACGACGCCGAAGCGACGGCAAGCGGCACCACGCTGCTCGCGGACATCCCCGCGGGCCAGCAGGCCCAGGTGCAGACCGCGTCCCTGGCGCAGCAGGCCGAGACGATGGCCATCGCCGCGGACACGAGCGCCAAGAAGGACGCGGAGGAGGCCGCCCGCAGGGCCGCCGCCGAAACCGCCATCGCCAAGAAGGAAGCCGCCGAGAAGAAGGCGAGGGCGCAGAAGGAGGCGCAGGAGCGCGAGCAGGCCGAGGCCAAGGCCGCCGCCAGCCGCTCCGCGACCCGCGACGCCTCCGAGATCGCCGTCCAGAGCTCGTACACGGTCGCCGAGGTCCAGGCGATCGCGCGCCAGATGATCCCCGGCGACCAGTTCCAGTGCTTCAGCAGCATCGTGCAGCGCGAGTCCACCTGGAACTACCTCGCCGTCAACCCCTCCTCCGGCGCCTACGGCCTGGTCCAGGCGCTCCCGGGTTCCAAGATGGCCTCCGCCGGCGCCGACTGGCGGACCAACCCGGCCACCCAGATCAAGTGGGGCCTGGGCTACATGAACGAGCGCTACGGCAGCCCCTGCGGCGCGTGGTCGTTCTGGCAGGCCAACCACTGGTACTAGAGCCCGGGGAGCCATCCGGCCCCGGCTCACGGCCTCCGGCCGGCATCCGGTCCCGGCGCAGCCCCGCACCGTTCCACGGTGCGGGGCTTTCGCCATGTACCGTCTGACCGACGACTCCAGGGGGAGTGGTGGGGAGCGACGGGGGAAGAGGACGGGACATGTCGCGAGTGCCAGGGTGGCTCGGCCGGATGGGAGCCCGACTGACCGAGGCGGGCAAGCGGTTGGAGCAGCGCCGTGCCGAGGCGCAGCGGGGCGGCCGGGAGGACGAGGAGGCCGCACGGGGGGCCGCCCCCGGACTCGTGCTGCCGGCCGACCACGCCTCCCTCGTCCAGCCCCGGCCCGACCCGGCGCAGGCCGTGCCCTGGGGGGTGCGGGTCGCGGCCGAGGCCGGCTGGCGGCTGCTGGTACTGGCCGGCACCGTCTGGGTGCTCATGCGGGTCATCAGCGCCGTCCAACTGGTGGTGCTGGCGTTCGCGGCCGCGCTGCTGATCACGGCGCTGCTGCAGCCGACGGTGGCACGGCTGTGCCGGCTCGGGGTGCCGCGCGGGCCGGCCACCGCGCTGACGGCCCTGTTCGGGTTCGTCGTGATCGGCCTCATCGGCTGGTTCGTGACCTGGCAGGTCATGGAGAACATCGACCACCTCTCCGACCAGATCCAGGACGGCATCGACGAGCTGCGCAACTGGCTGCTCAACAGCCCCTTCCACGTCACCGACAAGCAGATCAACGAGATCGCCGGGAACCTGCGGGAGGCGGTCGGCGCCAACACCGAGCAGATCACCTCGGCGGGCCTGGAGGGCGTGACGGTCGTCGTCGAGGCGCTCACCGGCATCCTGCTGGCGGCCTTCTCGACCCTGTTCCTGCTCTACGACGGCAGGCGCATCTGGGAGTGGTCGCTCAAGCTCGTCCCGGCCGTGGCCCGTCCGGGTGTCGCGGGCGCGGGTCCGGCCGCGTGGCGGACGCTCACGGCGTACGTGCGCGGCACGGTGGTGGTGGCCCTGATCGACGCGATCTTCATCGGCCTCGGCATCTACTTCCTCGACGTGCCGATGGCGGTGCCGCTCGCCGTCTTCATCTTCCTGTTCTCCTTCATCCCGCTCGTCGGCGCGGTGGTCTCCGGAGCGCTGGCGGTGGTCGTCGCCCTCGTCACGCAGGGCGTGTTCACGGGCGTCATGACGCTGGTGGTGGTCCTGGCGGTGCAGCAGATCGAGGGGCACATCCTCCAGCCGTTCATCCTGGGCCGCGCGGTGCGGGTCCACCCGCTCGCGGTGGTGCTGGCGGTCACCACGGGCGGCATGGTGGCCGGCATCGGCGGCGCGGTGGTCGCCGTGCCGCTGGTCGCGGTGATCAACACCGTCGCGGTCTACCTGCGCGCCTACTCCCAGGAGGTGGCCGTGCAACAGGCCGTCAGGCCCCGGGGCGTGACGGCCCTGTCCTCGGCACAGGCCGAGGCGGCGGCCTCCGCCGGCACGAGGCCGCCGGCTCCGGGGGAGGGGGAGCGGCCGGGGGACACGCGCGACCCGTAGCGGGAACCCGCCGCGGCGCGCCGGGCGCCGGGTCCCCGGCCGCCCCAGCGCGCCACCCACGACAGGGCCACCATCCGGCAACTGGGGAGGGGGGACGAGGCCGAGGGAGCGGCGCGGCTCGGGGC
>NZ_JBVITR010000035.1:0-10120 GCF_055574875.1 Streptomyces sp. NPDC034670 | reverse complement strand
GACAACCACATCCCCCCCCCGCCAGACCACCCCCCCCCCCCCCGGCGCGCCGCCCGCGACCGGACCCCCGTACGGCAGCGGGCCCGCCCACCGCGAACGGTGGACGGGCCCGGTGCGCGGGCGGGCGCGGGGTCACTCCGCGAGGGCCGCCTCCGCGTCCAGCGTGGCGGCGACCGCCTGGATCACCGCGGCGATCTTGAACGCCTCCTGGATCACCTCGCGCTCCACGCCGGCCTTGCGCAGCACCTGCTCGTGGGAGTCGAGGCACATGCCGCAGCCGTTGATCGCGGAGACCGCGAAGGACCAGAACTCGAAGTCGACCTTGTCGACGCCCGGGTTGCCGATGACGTTCATCCGCAGGCCGGCGCGCAGGTTGCCGTACTCGTGGTCCGACAGCAGGTGACGGGTGCGGTAGAAGACGTTGTTCATCGCCATCACCGCGGCGGCGGCCTTGGCGGCCGTGTACGCCTCCGGCGACAGGTTCGCCTTCGCCTCCGGCTCCAGCTCGCGCAGCACGATGGCCGAGCGCGAGGCGATCGCCGTCGACAGCACCGTGCCCCACAGCTGCTGGGCCGGCAGGTCGGAGTTGCCGATGACCGAGCCCAGGTTGAGCTTCAGGTCCTTGGCGTAGTCCGGCAGACGGGACTTCAGGGAGTCGAGCGACATGTCAGGTCACTCCCCCGCCAGCAGCGCGACCGGGTCCAGGGTCTCCTCGCCCTTGGTCCAGTTGCAGGGGCAGAGCTCGTCGGTCTGCAGGGCGTCCAGGACCCGCAGGACCTCCTTCGGGTTGCGGCCGACGGAGCCGGCGGTGACCATCGTGAACTGGATCTCGTTGTTCTGGTCCACGATGAACACCGCGCGCTGGGCGAAGCCGTCCTCGCCCTCGATGCCGAGGGCGCGCATCAGCTCGTGCTTGGAGTCCGCCATCATCGGGAACGGCAGGTCGCGCAGGTCGTCGTGGTCCTTGCGCCAGGCGTGGTGGACGAACTCGGAGTCACCGGAGAAGCCGAGGATCTGGGCGTCGCGGTCGGCGAACTCGTCGTTCAGCTTGCCGAAGGCCGCGATCTCGGTCGGGCACACGAAGGTGAAGTCCTTGGGCCACGCGAAGACGACCTTCCACTTGCCCTCGTAGGTCTTGTGGTTGATCGTCTCGAACTCCTTGCCCTTCTCCAGCGAGACGCAGGCGGTCAGTTCGAACTCGGGGAACTTGTCACCGACAGTGAGCACGTGCTCTCCTTGCAGCGAAGAAACACCCGTTTTGCGGGGGTTTCCCATGGGTTGGTCCTTAATGATGTTGGCACAGGGTGCATTGATGAGGGAAATAGCTACACTCGGTCGTGTTGATCGGAGGTAGCTATTAGTGACCGTGCGTAAAAGGCGCAGGCAGCCGAGCCTCGCACAGTTGCGCGCCTTCGCCGCCGTGGCCGAGCACCTCCACTTCCGGGACGCCGCCGCGGCGATCGGGATGAGCCAGCCGGCCCTGTCGGGCGCCGTGTCGGCGCTGGAGGAGTCACTCGGTGTCACCCTGGTGGAGCGCACGACGCGCAGGGTCCTGCTCTCGCCGGCCGGCGAGCGGCTCGCCGCCCGCGCCAAGGCGGTGCTGGCGGAGGTCGGTGCGCTGGTCGAGGAGGCGGACGCGCTGCAGGCGCCGTTCACCGGCGCGCTGCGCCTCGGCGTGATCCCGACGGTGGCCCCGTACCTGCTGCCCACGGTCCTGCGGCTGGTCCACGACCGCTATCCGCGCCTCGACCTCCAGGTGCACGAGGAGCAGACCGCCAGCCTGCTGGACGGGCTGACCGGCGGCCGGCTCGACCTGCTGCTGCTCGCGGTGCCGCTCGGGGTCCCGGGCGTGGTGGAACTCCCGCTGTTCGACGAGGACTTCGTGCTGATCACACCGCTCGGCCACGGGCTCGGCGGCCGGGAGGGCATCCCCCGCAAGGCGCTGCGCGAGCTCAACCTGCTCCTCCTGGACGAGGGCCACTGCCTGCGCGACCAGGCCCTCGACATCTGCCGGGAGGCCGGGCGCGCGGGAGTCGCGGCCACCACGACGGCGGCGGGGCTGTCCACCCTCGTGCAACTGGTCGCGGGCGGCCTCGGGGTGACGCTGCTGCCGCGCACCGCCGTCCAGCTCGAGACCACCCGTTCCAGCCGGCTCCTCACCGGCCGCTTCGCCGACCCGGCCCCCGGCCGCCGCATCGCCCTCGCCATGCGCGCGGGCGCGGCGAGGGCGGCGGAGTACGAGGAACTGGCGGCGGCACTGCGGGAGGCGATGCGGGAGCTGCCGGTGCGGGTGGTGCGGGACTGACCCGCGGTCACCCCCGGCGCCTCCCGGCGCTCCGGGTGCCTCCCGGCGCTCCGGGTGCCTCCCGGCGCTCCGGGTGCCTCCCGGTGCCCGGGAGGCACCCGGCGTCCCGGACCCCTCCCCGTCCCCGTCCCGTCCCCGTCCCCGTCCTCCGCCTCCCGGCGCTCCCGGCCGCCGCCCCTGCTCCCTTACTCCGTGCGCAGGCCGTCCGGGCGCATCATGCGCAGCAGCGGCGGCAGGCTCAGCAGGGTCACGGCCAGGACGACCCCGCCGCCGATGCCCGTCATCCGCAGGACGGTCGGCCAGTCCACGCGGACCGGCGTCGCGGTCATCCGCAGCAGCACCGCGCCCAGGACCACGCCCACCACCGAGGCCAGCAGCAGTCCCAGGCCGATCGGGACCGCCGTCTGCCACAGCACCGACAGGCCCAGGGTGCGCCGCCGGGTGCCGAAGGCGACCAGGGCCGACAGCAGTTTCCGACGCTCGCGCAACTGCTCGAGCTGGGAGACCAGCAGGCTCGCCCCGATCAGCAGCAGCACGGCCACCGCGCCCACCAGCAGCCCGGTGCGGATGCTGTCGTAGCGGTCGGAGCGCTCGGTGGCGCTCCAGGTCACCGGCTGGTTCAGCGGATCGAGGGCGAACACCGCGTTGTGCACGTGCTCGCGGGCGTCCGGCACCGAGTGGTCCAGCGCCAGGTACAGCTCTCCGCTGACCTCCCGGGCGATGTCGTCCGGCACCGCCTTCGGGGTCAGCAGGAAGCCGTCGCGCAGGGTGCCGGTCGGGTCCGTGACCGACCGGGCCCCCTTCACGCCCTCCGGCACCGTCCAGGAGATCCAGTCGCCCCTGGACGCGCCGCGCGCCTCCAGGTGGACCGTCCGGCCGGGCTCGTTCAGCGCCTCGGTGGCCTCGTCGTCGTAGCTGCCCCGGAGGGCGAACACGTCACCGTCACGGCAGGAGGGAAGTTCCGCCACCTCGCGCAGCACCGCGCAGTCGCCGACGGTCAGGCCGGCGCCGTGGCGCACCTCCTCGTCCCCCCGCGCGTCGGAGACGTACCCCTCGGACAGGGCGTACACCTTCCGCACGCCCTCGGTGGCCTCCAGCTTCTCCGTGGCCGGGCCGAGGTCCTGGCCCGCGGGCACCCGGACCTGCATCTGGGCCCGCGTCACGTCGAGGCCGGTGTTCCTGGTGTAGTCGCTCTCCACGCCGGCGAACAGCATCTGCAGGGCGATCGCCCCGGCCACCGCCACCGCGATGCCGTTGACCATGCGGGCCGCCGAGCCGCTGCTCAGCTGCAGGCGCCGTACCGCCAGTTGCCAGGAGACGCCGCCCGCGCCGAGGCGGGCGACGACGGTCTCCACGATCCACGGCAGCAGCGCGGTCACGCCGATGAGGAGCAGGAGGACACCGCCGACGACGAAGTACTGGTTGAAGTTCCCGTTCTCGGCGCCCTGCCCCATCATGGGGGCCAGCATCGCGACGCCGGCCAGCGGCACCACCAGCCGCCACCACAGCCGGCGGCGCGCGGGCCGCGCCGTGCGCACCACGCCCAGCGGCTCGATGACCACTCCGCGCAGCGCGAACAGGGTCACCAGCACCGCGGCGGCCGGGACGGCGACGGCGACCAGCAGGGCCAGCAGCGGGGAGGGGTCCATGTAGCTCGGGAACACGCTGATGCCGAACACCTCGACGGACGCGGCGGCCTCACGCCCGATCAGGAAGAAGACGGTGCCGAACGCCAGCCCGAGCACCGATCCCGCGAGCGCCTCGCCCGCGGCGACCCGCCGGACGGAGGCGCCGTCCGCCCCGACCAGCCGCAGGGCCGCCAGCCGGCGGTCGCGCCGTTCCCCGCCGAACCGCACGGCCGCGGCGATGAACACGGCGACCGGCATCAGCAGCACCACGAACATGACCAGGACCAGCAGCACGAGGACCGGGTCCGACTCCTCGTCCCGCTGCTCGGGCGGGCCGTAGGCGTCGATGCGGGCCACCGAGGAGCCGTCGATGTGCTCGGCCAGGCCCGTGGCCCCCGCGTAGTAGGCGAGTTCCTTCGAGCCGATGAGTCCCTGCTCGCCGATCGTCCCGACGTCCCGGTACGGCAGGCGTGCGCGCAGCAGCTCCCCCTCGTCGGAGGCGAGCAGTTCCCGCAGCGCGGGGGAGACGACCATGTCGCCCTCGGCCGGGTACTCCTCGAGCCCCGGCGCCAACGGGGCCCTCGGCCCCTCCGGTTCCACCAGCCGGCCGCGGACGTCCAGGCCGCGGTACTCGGTGTCCCGGTCGGCGATGACGAAGGTGTCGTCGGCCCGGGGCTTGTCCTGCGGGCCGTACGTGTAGTCCAGGCGCGCCTCCTCGCGCCGGTGGCGCTCGTCCAGCGCGTTGGGGACGGCGGTGGTGAGGAGCAGGAGCGCCACGCCGAGGCCGACGCCGACGGCCGTGAGCACGGCCCGGATCCAGCCCTCGCGTCCGCCCGCGAAGGCGAACCGGACGCCCATGGCGAGGTCCCGTGCCCTCCCGCGGGCTCCCGGCTCCGCCCGGGCGGGGCGGTCCTCCCGCGGGGCACTCATACGGCGCGCTCCATGTCCCGGGACCTGCCGTCGCGCACGACGACCTCGCGGTCGGAGTACGCCGCCACCCGGGCCTCGTGCGTGACCAGGACGACGGCCGCGTTGGTGGACCGGGCGGCGTCGGTGAGCAGTTCCATCACGCGCTCGCCGTTGAGCGAGTCCAGCGCGCCGGTCGGCTCGTCGGCGAAGACCACCCGCGGGCCGGTGACCAGCGCGCGGGCGACGGCGACCCGCTGCCCCTGGCCGCCGGAGACCTCGCCGGGCCGCTTCCCGCGCAGGTCGTCGACCTCCAGCCGCTCCATCCAGGTCAGGGCGGCCCGCTCGGCCTCCTTGCGGGGCGTGCCGTTCAGCCGCAGCGGCAGGGCGACGTTCTCCACGCAGGTCAGCTCCGGCACCAGCTGCCCGAACTGGAAGACGAAGCCGAACTCCGAGCGGCGCAGCGCGCTGCGCCGGGCGTCGTTCATCGTGGCCATCTCGCGCCCGTCGTAGCGGATGGAGCCCGCGTCGGGCGTGACGATCCCGGCGAGGCAGTGCAGCAGGGTCGACTTGCCCGAACCGGAGGGACCCATCACGGCGACGACCTCGCCGGGGTGGATGGAGAACGAGGCGCCGTCGAGCGCGGTGGTCGGCCCGTAGGTCTTGCGCAGGTCCTGTGCCACGAGGAGCGATCCGGCGGGGGCCGTCGTCATCGGGTCACCGCCTCGCGGAGCCGGTCGAGGCGCGCCGCGGTCAGCTCCAGCCAGCGCAGGTCGGCCTCCAGGTGGAACAGGGCGTGGTCGCAGACGAGCTGGTCGGCCAGATCGCCCTTGCGCTTGCGGTCGGTGAGGATCCGCATGCTGCGCAGGTGCTCCGAGCGCTGGGTGTCCAGGATGTCGGCGGCGTCGCGGCTGGTGAGCAGCGCGAGGACGACCTTGGTGTAGAGCGTGGACTGCAGGTACGGCTCCGGCTTCTCCGGCGTGGCGAGCCAGCGCTCGACGTCGGTGACGCCGGCGTCGGTGATCGCGTACCGCTTGCGCTCGGGGCCGCCGCCGGACTCGATGCCGTCGACCTCGACGAGACCGTTCCTCAGCAGGCGGGACATCGTCGAGTAGACCTGGCCGTAGTGCAGCGGCCGGTCGTGACCGAACTTCTCGTCGAAGGCCCGCTTCAGGTCGTAGCCGTGGCGCGGGCCGGACTCCAGGAGCCCCAGGAGGGTGTGACCGATGGACATGCCGAGCACTCTACACACGGTGTATACGCGTCGTGTATACGCCGCGTGCGCGGATCGCGGCCGGGGGTGCGGGCCCCCAGGTGAGGGCCGGTTGTCACGGTTTCGTCACGGGGGGCCGGAGGGGTCGCCGGGGGCCCGGCGGGGCGCGTCGCCCGGCGGCGCGGGAGGACGGCCCCGGCGGGGGAGGGGGCCCGCCCCGCCGGGGAGGCGGCCCGCCTCCGCGAGCGCCCGGCGCAGCAGGAACTCGATCTGGGCGTTGGCCGAGCGCAGCTCGTCGCCCGCCCACCGGGCCAGCGCCTCGTACACCAGGGGGTCCAGCCGCAGCAGCACCTGCTTGCGCTGCTGCGGCGGCCTGCGCCGGGGGGCCGCCCCCTCGGAGGGGTCCGCGGGGCCGGTCACTGGTAGAGGGTCCCGGTGTTGAGGACCGGCTGCGCGGAGCGGTCGCCGCACAGCACCACCATCAGGTTGGACACCATCGCCGCCTTGCGCTCGGAGTCCAGCTCCACGATGTCCTGCTCGGCGATGCGGGTCAGCGCCGCCTCGACCATGCCGACGGCGCCCTCCACTATCTTCTGCCGCGCCGCCACGACCGCGCCCGCCTGCTGCCGCTGGAGCATCGCCGAGGCGATCTCGGGGGCGTAGGCGAGGTGGGTGAAGCGGGACTCGATGATCTGCACGCCGGCCGCCTCCACACGCGCGCGCAGTTCGGCGGCGAGCTTCTCGGTGATCTCCTCGGCGTTGCCGCGCAGCGAGAGGCCGTCCTCGTCGTGGGCGTCGTAGGGGTACTCGATGGCGATGTGCCGCACGGCCGCCTCGGTCTGGGTGGAGACGAACTCGACGTAGTCGTCCACCTCGAAGGTCGCCTGGGCGGTGTCCTCCACCCGCCACACCACGACCGCGGCGAGCTCGATCGGGTTGCCGTACGCGTCGTTGACCTTGAGGACGGCGGTCTCGTGGTTGCGCACGCGCGTGGAGATCTTGGCGCGCGTGGTGAGGGGGTTCACCCAGCGCAGGCCGTCCTGCCGGATCGTGCCCCGGTACCGGCCGAAGAGCTGGACCACCCGCGCCTCGCCCGGCGCCACCATGTTCAGCCCGCACATCGCGAGGAGCGCGGCGAGCGCGACCAGGACGCCGCCGATGATCAGCGCGGCCTGGGCGCCGGTCGCGGTGACCGCCGTGGCGGCGGCGACCAGTGCCGCGCCGGCCAGCAGCCCGGCCAGGCCGAGCAGCAGCGCCAGGCCGCCGCCGATGCTGTGCGCCGCGAACTCCCGCACGCGCGGCGCGGGCATCTCGGGCACGTCGGCCGTGACCTGGGTGTCAGGTGTGGACATGGGGGTCCCCCGTTTCCTCGGGCGCCCTCCGCACGCGGTGCGCACGGCTAGCGTCTGCTTATCTAAGTGATATCACTTTAGCGTATCCCGGCAACCTCACGCCCCTCTCGCACGTCGGTTCCATGGGGGGCGGGAGTCGGACGGGTGCTGATTGTCACGTCCGTAAAGGCCGGATCGGCCGTCCTTTGTCATAGCTCCCGGTGTTAGCTTTCTGAGCTGACCCGATCGGCGAACCTGTGTGGCAGTAGCGCACACATGAACGAAGCGGAGCGGAACGGAAGCATGGGACGAGCGGAGGAAAGACGCGCACGGCAGCGCGGTGGGCGCCGAGCGGCACCCGGCGGCGGCCGTTCGTCCCGGGCGGCCGGGCGCGGCGGCATACGCCGCCTCTTCACCTGGAAGAAGATCGTCGGCACGTTCTTCGCGCTCTGCCTGCTCGGCATGGGCGCCTTCATCGTGCTGTACATGGTGATCGACATCCCCGAGGGGAACGCCGACGCCACCCGGCAGAGCAACGTCTACAAGTACAGCGACGGCTCGGTCATGGCCCGCACCGGCGAGGTCAACCGCGAGGTCGTCGACCTGGCGCAGATCCCCAAGCCGGTCCAGCGGACCTTCGTCGCCGCCGAGAACAAGACCTTCTACAGCGACGCCGGCGTCGACCTGAGGGGCACCGCGCGCGGACTGCTCAACACGGTCTCCGGCAAGGGCGCGCAGGGCGGTTCGACGATCACCCAGCAGTACGTCAAGAACTACTACCTGACGCAGGAACAGACCGTCTCGCGCAAGCTGAAGGAACTGGTCATCTCGCTGAAGCTGGACCGGGAGAAGTCCAAGGACCACATCCTGGCCGGCTACATCAACACCAGCTACTACGGCCGGGGCGCCTACGGCATCCAGGCCGCCGCCCAGGCCTACTACCGCGTCGACGCCGAGGACCTCACGGTCGAGCAGGGCGCCTACCTCGCCGCGCTGCTCCAGGCGCCGAGCCAGTACGACTGGGCGGTCGCCTCCGAGACCGGCAGGAAGCTGGTCAAGAACCGCTGGAACTACGTCCTGGACAACATGGTCGAGGAGGGCTGGCTCGACCGATCCGAGCGCGCGGGCATGGAGTTCCCGGTGCCCAAGGAGCCCAAGGGCGATCCGGGCATGGCGGGCCAGACCGGCTACCTGGTGAACGCGGCCAACACCGCGCTGAAGGAGCAACTGGTCGCCGACGGCAGCGCCGAGGACGCCAAGCACGCCGACGCGCTCGTCGACGCCGGCGGCTGGACCGTCACGCTCAACATCGACAGGAAGAAGCAGGCGGCGCTGGAGAAGGCCGTCAAGGAGCAGCTCACCGACGAGCTGGACCCGAAGGCGCGCAAGGTCGACGCGGACGTCCAGGCCGGCGCCGTGTCCGTGGACCCGAAGACGGGCGCGGTCGTGGCGATGTACGGCGGCGTGGACTACCTGAAGCACTACTTCAACAACGCCACCCGCGACGACTACCAGCCCGCCTCCACCTTCAAGCCGGTGATCCTGGCGGCCGCCGTGGAGGAGGCGGCCGAGACGCAGGACGGCCGGCCGATCACGGCCGGCACCGTCTACGACGGCACCAGCGAGCGCCCGGTCGTGGACGGCGGCCGGAAGGTCGGCTTCGCCCCCGAGAACGAGGACGACCGCGACTACGGCGACATCACCGTCCAGACGGCGATGAACAAGTCGGTCAACTCCGTCTTCGCGCAGATGGGCGTCGACGTCGGCATGGAGAAGGTGATGGAGACCGCGGGCAGGCTCGGCATGGACGTCGAGGGCCTCCAGGCGGTGCCCGCGCAGACCCTGGGCTCCATGGGCGCCAGCCCCCTGGAGATGGCCGGCGTCTACGCCACGCTCGACAACCACGGCAGGAAGACCACCCCGGCGGTCATCAAGTCCGCGGAGCACCGCAGCCGGACCGTCACCCTGCCCGACGCGGTCGGCGAGCAGGTCATCAGCCGCGAGGCCGCCGACACGGTCACCTCGGTGCTGACCGGCGTGGTCGACGACGGCACGGCGCAGCGGGCCGTCCGCGACAACCCGCTGCGCGGCGGCCAGCAGGTCGCCGGCAAGACCGGCACCTCGGACGACAACAAGTCGGCCTGGTTCGTCGGCTACACGCCCGACCTGGTGACCGCGGTCGGCCTGTTCGGCGAGGACGACGAGCCCCCGCACAAGCAGGTCAAGATGTACGGCGCGGGCGGCCAGCCCCGGGTCAACGGCGGTGGCTTCCCGGCGCGGATCTGGGCGGCGTACACCTTCGGCGTGACGGAGGGGACCAGCGCGTTCGACCTGGAGACGCGGCAGGGCGCGGCCGTGGAGCCGCCCTCGGAGCCGCCGGTGTCGCAGTCGCCGAGCGAGGAGCCGACCACCGAGGAGCCGTCGGCGTCGCAGTCGCCGAGCGAGGAGCCGACCACCGAGGAGTCGGCCACCGAGGAACCGGCCACCGAGGAGCCGACGCAGGACCCGGCGACCCAGAGCCCGACCCAGAGCCCGCCGACGCAGTCGCCGTCGATCGGCGTCCCGGAGAACCCGGGCGACCCGGACCAGGACCGGCAGGACCGGCAGGCGCGGCAGGAGTAGGCGGAGGAGCGGACGGGGAGGAACGCGCGGGGGGGGGGGGGGGGGGGGGGGGGGGGGGGCGGGGGGGGGGGGGGGGAGGGGGGGGGGGGGGGGGGGAGGGGGGGGGGGGGGGGGG
>NZ_JBVITR010000034.1:0-78240 GCF_055574875.1 Streptomyces sp. NPDC034670 | reverse complement strand
TAACTCCCCCCCCCCCCCCCCCCCACCGCCCCCCCCCCCCCCCCCCCCCCCCCCCCCTCCCCCTCCCCCCCCCTCCTCCCCCCCCCCCCCCCCCCCCCCCGCCGGCCTTCTCCGCCTCGCCGTGCCCTCCGCCGGCGCTGCGGGGTGCTCCGCGGGACTACCGGGCGGCGGAGCGGGTCACCTCTTGACCGCGACACCGCAGACGGAGACGTCGGCCGTGTCCTCCTCGGCCCGGTCGGTGTCCGGGCGCCAGGTGGCCGTGGACACGACCCCCGGCTCCACCAGCTCCAGCCCGGTGAAGAAGGAGGCGATCTCCTGCGGCGAGCGCAGGTGGTAGGTGTTGGCCGACTGCCCGTTGTAGATCTCGACCGCGGTGTTGAGCGCCTCGTTGGTGTTCGTGCCGTCGCTCAGGGCCAGGTAGCTGCCCGGGGGCAGGGCCGACATCAGCGTGCTCACCAGGTCGGCGGGGCGCTCGGCGTCGGAGACCTGCCCCATGATGCCCAGCATGGTCAGGGCGACCGGGCGGCTGAGGTCCAGGGTGGCGGCGGCCTCGGCCAGGATCCGCTCCGGGTCCCTCACGTCGGCGTCGACGTAGGCACAGGCGCCTTCGGCGCTGCTGGTGAGCAGGGCCTGCGCGTGCACCAGGACGAGGGGGTCGTTGTCGACGTACACGATGCGGCTCTCCGGCGCGATGCGCTGGGCCAGTTCGTGTGTGTTGTCGGCGGTGGGCAGTCCGGTGCCGATGTCGAGGAACTGGCGGACACCGGCCTCGCCCGCGAGGAAGCGCACGGCGCGCGCGAGGAACCTCCGCTGCAGCCGTGCGACGGCGGCGAACTCCGGAAAGGTCTTCAGGATGACCTCACCGGCCTCGCTGTCGACGGGGTAGTTGTCCTTGCCTCCCAGCAGGTAGTTCCAGACACGGGCGGAGTGCGGGCGATCGGTCTGCAGCCTGGCCCTGATTTCTTCACGCGGGTGAGTCATGGGGAAAGCTTCACACAGAGTTGTGCGTCCGTAGGCCAACTCTCGGGACACCGGCTCGACTTCGCCCGGGCTGAGGAACACCACCGGGGCCGGGACCGCGGACCACGGCCGGGTTCCGCCGCGGGGTGCGGGCGTCGCGCCTGGTCGGGGAACCTTCGCCGTCGACTTCGGCACCGCCCGGACGTTCGACGCCATCGGTCCCACCAGGGCCGGGGCCACGATCGGCTCGGCGGGCCTCCTGTTCCCCGGGCGGGCCGGCGGCGGCGAGGACACCGCGCCCGGCGATGTCTTCTCCCCGGGTACGGTGCGGTCCCTCGCGGCCCCCGGCGCGGGCGGCCGCGACCCGAGGTGACCCCGGCCGGGCGCGAGCGCGCCGGTTTCAGTCGGACACGGCCGTCCGGTCGAGGAACCGTCGCAGGCCGGTCCGTACGCCGTCCGTGGGGACGGTGGCGGCGAAGCACGCCGCCTCGACCGCCAGGCCCTCGTCGATCGGCAGGTTGACCCCGCGGGTGACCGCGCGCAGGCAGGCGGCCACGGCCGACGGCGCGTGCCGGGTGATCCGCGCGGCCAGGTCCCTCGCGGCGTCCAGGAGCTGGCCGGCCGGTACGACGGTGTTGACCAGGCCCAGCTCGGCGGCCCGGGTGGCCGGGACCGGGTCGCCGGTCAGGATCATCTCCAGGCCGCGCTTGCGGCCGACGTGCCGCGGCAGGCGCTGGGAGCCGCCGAAGGGGGGCGGGAAGCCGAGGGAGATCTCGGGTTTGGCGAAGGTCGCGTGCTCGGCGGCGATCGCGAGCGGAGCGGCCTCGGTGATCTCGCAACCGCCGCCGTAGGCGAGGCCGTTGACCGCGACGATCACCGGCTTGGGGAACTCCTCGATCCGTCGGGTCAGCGCGTGGCCCCGGCGGACGATCTCGCGCAGCGCGCGTTCGGGCCCGCCGGCGATGCTGGCCGCCAGTGAGGGGATGTCCGCGCCCGCACTGAAGGCCCTGTGTCCGGCGCCGGTCAGGATGACCGCCCGGACGCTGTCGTCGGAGTCGACGAGGTCGAGCTGCGCGAGCAGCGCGTCGATCGTCGGGTAGTCCAGGGCGTTGAGCTTCCGCTCCCGGTCGATGGTGATCCTCACGACCTGGTCGTCCCGCTCGATGCGCACGGTCATGCCGGGGTGCTCCGTTCCGCCTGGGTCCGGACCACCGAGGCTACGGGCCGTGACCCAGGACGATCCAACAATTGTCCTGGATACAATGGAGTTCGTCTCCCACACTCCTCCGCGACGGACAGCGGGTGCCGGATGCGACCGTCCTCCTACAAGGCCCTCGTCCACGAATTCGCCGCCGCCATCCGCTCCGGCGCGATCCAGGCCGGCACCCGGCTCCCGACACACCGCGCCCTCGCGCGCGAGCGGCGGATCGCGCTGGCCACGGCCACCCGCGTCTACGCCGAACTCGCCGCCCTGGGCCTGGTCGTGGGAGAGCCGGGCCGGGGAACGTTCGTCCGAGTGCGGTCCGGCTACGACGGGATCGAACCGTCACGCGCCCTGCCGGTGCCCAGGGTGGCGGACCTGTCGTTCAACCAGCCCCTGGCCCCAGGGCAGGGCGACCGGCTGCGGCAGGCCCTGCGCACGATGGCGGCGTCGGGAGACGCCGAGGCGCTGCTGCGCCGGCACCCGCCAGGAGGGCACCGCCACGACCGGGCGGTCGTGGCCACCTACCTGCTGGGGCGGGGAATCGACACGGTGCCGTACAACGTCCTGCTGACGAGCGGAACCCAGCAGGCGCTCGACATCGTGCTGCGCACTCTCGTCCGGCCCGGTGACGTCCTCGCCGTCGACGCGCTCAGCTACCCGGGCATCAAGCTCCTCGCCTCGGCGCACGACCTCGACCTCGCCCCCGTCCCGGTCACGGCCGCGGGCCCGGACCTCGACGCACTCGATCAGCTGTGCCGCACCCGACCCGTCCGCGCGATCTACACCATCCCGACCGTGCACAACCCACTCGGCTGGGTGCTCGACCGCGAGCAGCGCGACCGGCTGGTGGCCCTCGCCCGCTCACACGACTTCCTGATCGTCGAGGACGGCACCTACGCCTTCCTCGAACCCTCACCGCCGCCACCGCTCCAGGCCCTCGCGCCCGAACGCACCTGCTACGTCGCCGGCCTGTCCAAGAACGTGGCACCCGGCCTGCGCTTCGGCTTCGCCGTCCTGCCCGATCACCACGTGGAGGCGGCCACGAGCGGTCTTCGCACCGCGGCCTGGGGAGCCCCGGGTGTCGTCACCGCCCTCGCGACGGGCTGGATCACCGACGGGACGGTCACCCGCCTGGAGGAAGAACGCCGCCGGGACGCAGCCGCCCGGCAGGACATCGCCCGCGCCGCGCTCGCCGGCCTGGACATCACGGCACACCCGGTCTCCTACATCGTGTGGCTCGGCCTGGAGCCGCACCAGCGCCCCGATCACGTCGCGACCGTGCTCGCGGGAGAAGGGATCCTCGTGTCCACCGCGGACGCCTTCGCCACCGGCCCCCGCCGTCCCCGAGCACTCCGGCTGGCCCTGGCCACACCGTCCCGGGACGAGCTCGGGGCCGCGTTGCGCAGCCTGAAGGACGCGCTCGAGACCATCCCCCCGTGACACGGTCCGGGCGCCACAGCCCCTTGTCCGCGTCACCACGGGCGCGCACCCGCCCCGGCGGCCCCCGGCCGGATGACGAGCCCGGACACACGGTGCCGGGGGCGCTCGGGCGACGCCTCGGCCTCTTCGTGATCAGCCCGCGCAACCGCACGGACCTCGTGCTGTCGGCAGGGGTGGCGGGACTGAGCCGCGGAGCGGGCTCTTCCTGGCCGTGACGAAGGCCCTCGAGGACTCCACCGTCGTCCTCTCCGCAGCCCCGGGGAGCCGGGATCCGTGCGGGAAGCCGGAGACCGTCCCGTACCATCGCTGTCGTACCGCACCGCATGGCGGCCTCCCGACAGTGTTCCCTCGGCCGGAGGCCACGCATGCCCGAAATACGCCCCTTCCACCGTACCGACCGCGACCAGCTGACCGATCTGGTCAATGCGCACGTCGCCGCCGTCGTCCCCGGTGTCTCCGTCTCGGTGAACACCGTTCTGAGCGCGCTGGAACGGCAGCCGGACGAGTTCGTCACCGACCCGTGGGTGAGCGAGCGGATCACCCTCGTCGCCGAGCAGCGCCGGTATGTCGTCGCAGCGGCCCATCTGCTCCGCTACCGCGCCGACGCCGAGGTCGGCGCGAGCCACCGGAACGCGGGTGGGATCGACTGGTTCGTGCACCAGCCGCCGACGTCCCTCTTCCCCGACACCGAGAAGGCCGCTGACCAGCTCATGAGCGCCTGCCTGGCCCAGCTGGCCCGCTGGAACGTCCGTGCGCGCCACGCCGACGGTGCGCTGCCCGCCCCTGCCGTGTACGGGCTGCCGCACCCCTGGCCGCACATCCGCGCCGTCTACGAACGCGCGGGCTTCGTCCACACCGGGGACACGGAAGTGCTGCTCCTGGCCCGTGTCGCCGACCTGCCCCCGGCCGAGCCCCGGCCCGGCGTCACGGTCGAGCGCACGCTGGGGGAGTGCGGTACGCGCCTGACCGCGTACGTGGACGGGCGGTCCGTCGGATTCGTCGAGGTCGACACGTCCCTGGCCCGCCCCGAACGTCATGTGCGGGCCGCGGGCCTCGCCGACATGAGCAACCTGCACGTCGCCGCACCCCACCGGGACGAAGGCTGGGACCACCTCCTTGTGGCCCATGCCGCCGACTGGCTGCGCCTGTGCGGCGCGGACCGCCTCCTCGCGTACGAGTCGGCCGACGATCGGACGGCGATCCGGCGCCTGCTCACCGTCGGCTTCCGGGAGCTGACCCGCACGGACCGCGGCTGGGAGCACCGGCCCTGACGGACGGGCCACCGGCCGTGCCCGGCTGACGTCGCCGGTGTCGGGACCGTGGACGGTGTCCGGACGAGGGGCGAGGGGCGTGGTGTGACGGCGCGGCCGGAGGCGTTTCGCGATCAGGCGGGCGGCAGCGGGCCCAGGTCTCCGTCGACGACGGTGCGGACGATCGGTGGGCGGTCCCACAGGGCCAGGATCTCGTTGGAGAGGCCGACGAGCCGGCCGTGGTCGCGCAGGCCGTGCGTGGTGATGCCGGCCGCCGCCAGACTGCGGGGGACGGCCTTCGCGTCCAGCAGGGCCCGCCATTCCTCCGGTCCGGTCTCGAGGTACTCCAGCCCGGTGAGCCGGCCGATCTGCCGGGGGTCGGCGAGGACGCCCGGGTAGGCGGTGAGGGTCCGCAGACGGGGTGATCCGAGCACGGGGGTGAGATCGACCGGTGGGCCGTCCCACGCCCCGATGCGGAGAACTTCCAGGTCCGGGTGCGTGGCGGCCTCGACGCTCCGCAGGTGCGCCACGTTGACGTGGGCCACGGCCGGCCCCTCGTCCCGGTCACGGGCCCGGTCTCGCCGTCGGCCCCGCGGCTCGGTCCCCCACACCAGGTCGGTGAGCGAGTCGGCGATCAACTCGGCGCCGATGAACGACTCGTGGCTTATCAGCACGACCTGCCCGGTGTGGCCGGCGGGCCCTGGAGTCAGGTCGACCGCGAGCCGGTCGCCACCGCCGTTGTCGCCGAATACGATCCAGCCGGGCGAGCCGACAAGGCCCTGGACGGCGGCGTCGGGCGGGGTGACGACCGCCTCGCAGGCAGCGAACCGCCAGGGGGCCGGCCGGGACGCGGCGTCAGCCACGTACAGGTTGTCCAGGGGGAAGAGTTCGCAGCCGACGGCGCCGTACACCGCGTCCCCCGTCCGGAGATCCTGCTCCCAGTCCTCCCACCGGCCCCGCACGACCCGATAGAGGGCCTTCAGCTCCTCGGGGAGCGTCAAGCCGAGACGTGCTTCGGCGGCGGCGATCTCCTCGTCGCCGGCCCCGATGGCGCCGGGCAGCCGTCCGCGCAACCGTCGCTCCAGCGCCGCTGGATCCGCCGACCGGGCCGGCCCCGCAGCGGGAGCGGGATCGGGCAGCCGCCGCCAGGGTTCGGGAAGAGCTCCCTCGACCAGCAGCAGCGTTTCGCCGCCCACCGGTCCGAACTCCACGGCGGGACTGGGGCCCACCACCCGCAGCCGGGTCCTCCCCGAAGGGGCGACCCGGGCGGAGAACGTCACGGACTCCACGCCGGCCGCCACGAGGGCGTCTCGCACGCGCTCGACGCCCTCGCGCTCCGCGGCCGAAGCCCGCCCGCGCGGCCGGACCCCGGAGGACGACCTCCAGCCCTCCCGGCCCACGGCACCGGCCATGTGCACGGCCCCGTCCTCGCTCCTTGCCTCGATCCCGTCCACCCACGCGCGCAACAGCGGTGCCCACGTCCCGAAGGAGTTCAGGGCCGGCGGGGAGGGAGCGGAGATCGGCTCGTTCATGCGCCGACCCTAAGGGGAAGCGCAGAACCGGTAGAACCCCGGCGCCGGACGCCGCCGGCCCACCGCCGTCGAGGCCGACGCCCCCGGCTCCCGGCGCACGGCACCCCGCCCACGAGCGTGTCCGCGGAAGAAGCGGGAACGAGTTCTCCCACGACGCGCCGCCCGGTACGGCGCTCCCACCCCCTCAGGAGGCCCTCATGATGGTTGTCGGCATCGTCGCCGTCTGCTTGGTCATCGCCGTCCTCGCCTTCTTCCTCCCACGGCTTTCGCGGCACCCCCAGAACGGGACGCAGCGCACCCTCGGCATGGGCTCCCGGGCCGGCTCCAAGGCGCCCGGCCCGCTCGGACGGCTGCTCAGCAAGCCCTTCCGGTCCAGTTCGCGCGCGGTCACCCGGAGCGGCTCCGCGGGCCGGCGGGCGCGGGGGAAGCTGCCGTTCTGACGTCCGGGCGTGCCCGCCACCGTGCCCGACGGCGGTGACGGCCGCCTGCCGAGCCCGCCCCACCCGGGCCGACGACCACGGGCGGCCATGGTCGCCCTGCCGTCTCTCCACACCGATCCGCTCTTCACCCGGCTCGCCGACTCCGACCGGATCCTGGTCGCGGGAGCCGGCGGCGGTTTCGACGTCTGCTCCGGACTGCCGCTGGCTCTCTGTCTCCTGCACCGGGGCAAGGACGTGTACTTCGCGAACCTGTCCTTCAGCGCGCTCGCCGGTCTCCCCGCCGAGGACTGGGCCGCGGACGATCCGGCCGTCGTCACTCCCGACACCGCTCCGCACCAGGGCTACTTCCCCGAACGGACCCTCGCCCGGTGGCTGCACCGGCACGGCTACCCGTCCACCGGGTACGCCTTTCCGCAGACCGGTGTGCGCCCGCCGCGCGCTGCTTACCGAGCACTGACCGAACGGCACGCCGTCGACGCCGTGGTACTGGTCGACGGCGGCACGGACATCCCGCTGCGCGGTGACGAAGCCGGCCTCGGCACACCGGAGGAGGACCTCGCCGGCGTGGCCGCGCTCGCCGCGTTGGACGACGTGCCGAATCGGCTCGTGGTGTCGGTCGGGTTCGGTGTGGACGCCCACCACGGCGTCAACCACGTGCGGGTACTGGAGAACATCGCCGCCCTGGAGCGCGACGGCGCCTACCTCGGGGCGTTCTCCCTGCCGCGCGCGACCCGTGAGGGCGCGCTGTACCTGGACGCGGTGGCGCACGCCCAGCAGCACACCCCCGATCACCCCAGCGTCGTGAACGGTTCCATCGCGGCGGCCGTGCAAGGCTCCTTCGGGGACGTCCGGTTCACCGACCGCACCCGGGGCAGCGAGCTGTTCGTCAACCCGCTGATGTCGCTGTACTTCGCGTTCGACCTGCCGGGCCCGGCGTCCCGCTGCCTGTACCTCGACCGCATCGAGGAGACCTACCTGATGCGTCGAGTGCACTCCCACATCGCGGAGTTCCGCGAAACGACGGTGACCCGCCAGCCCCGCGGCCTCCCGCGCTGACGGACCGTTCCGGGGCGTGGTGGTGCAGGGCGTACCGCCGACCGGCGTGCTGGCCCCATCGTGCCGCACCGGGCTTCTCCCTACGTCGGGGGGCACAGGGGATGCGCCCCTGTGCCCCCCACCCCGAGGAGCCGGACGACCATGGCAGCAACGACCAGGACCCGCCCCCGAAACCCGCTCGGCCACCGCCGCCTCGTGACCACCGCCCTGGTCACCGCGCTCGCCGGCCTCGGCCTGATGACCCCGGCGGCCGGCGCCACCGGGACGGTCCGGGACCCCCTGCGGCAGCAGGCGGACGCGATACAGCGGACGGGCACCGTGGGCGTGATCGCCCGGTCCACCGGCCCGCACGGCTCCCGCTACGCCACCGCCGGCGTCGCCGACCGGCGGACGGGGCGCGCCGTGCACCCCCGCGACAAGTTCCGCATCGCCAGTGCCACCAAGACCTTCGTGTCCACGGTCGTGCTGCAACTGGTCGGCGAGGGACGCCTCTCCCTCGACGACACGGTCGAGGCCCTGCTGCCCGGAGTGGTGACCGGCAACGGCAACGACGGCAGCAGGATCACCGTCCGGCAGTTGCTGAACCACACCAGCGGCCTGTTCGACTACACCGCCGACTTCCCCGCGTTCACCGACGCCGCGGCCTTCCGGGCGGGACGCTTCGACACCTGGACGGACTCCCGGCTCGTGGCCGTCGCCATGCGGCACGCCCCGAACTTCGAGCCCGGCACCCGGTGGGAGTACTCCAACACCAACTACACCCTCGCCGGAATGATCATCGAGAAGACGACCGGGCACAGGTGGCAGCACGAGGTGACACGGCGCGTCATCCGCCCGCTGGGCCTGCGCGACACCTCCGCCCCCGTCACCGACCCGGCCATCCCGGGCCGCCACTTGAGGGGCTACTCCGCCTTCGGCGGGGACCGGCCGATCGACGTCACGCTCCTCAACCCGAGCGGTGCCGGTGCCGCCGGCGGCATGATCAGCACCACCGCCGACCTGACCAGGTTCTACTCGGCACTGATGCGGGGCAGGCTGCTCGCGCCCGCCGAACTGACCGAGATGAGGACGACGGTACGCGCCGAGGAGCTGGACGTGGTCTGGCCCGGCGCACGGTACGGACTCGGCCTGATGCGGGTCGGCCTCACCTGCGGCGGGAGCTACTACAGCCATGCCGGGGACATCCCCCCCCCGGTTCGTGCGACGGGGTGGAAAGTCCTCCGCGCGGCGTAGGGAGACGGCATCCGGCATGCGGACACCCCGTCGTGTGAAGTAACAGTTCCCCTATGACATGCAGACGACATGCTCCCGCGGGCGCCGAGCGCGGCACGCACAGGAGCCGCACCCGGTCCGTGGCGGTGGCTCTGACCGCCCTCGTCGCACTCGGCACGACCACCGCGGCGACCGCGGCGGCGGCCTCGCCCTCCCGGCCCTCGGGCACCGACTGGGACGCCATCGCCGCGTGCGAGTCCGGCGGCAACTGGAAGGCGAACACGGGCAACGGCCATTACGGAGGACTGCAGTTCACGCAGTCGAGCTGGGTCGCGGCCGGCGGGCTCCGGTACGCGCCGCGCGCCGACCTGGCCACCCGCAAGGAACAGATCGCCGTCGCGGAACGCCTGGCCCGCATCCAGGGCATGTCGGCCTGGTCCTGCGCCTGAGCCCCGGCGCCGGTGCGCAGGAGGCCGCGGCGGGAGAGGGGGAAGCCGGAGGCGCCGCTCATGGAGGGCTCCGGAGGTAGGGACGGAGAGCAGGGACACGTGATGCCGTGCGGCACCGAACCCAGGGACGCCCGGAACGCCACTCCGGGTGACAAGCCGGCGGCCCGAGCACGTCACGGGTGACGTCGTCGAATCCGGTGGTCGAGCGAGGCGAACAGCCGGGCCGGGCCGTAGGGCTCGAAACGCGTGGTGGAGGCGGTGGCGATCAGGCCGATCCGTTCCGCGGCGGCGGCGATCGCGCGGCGGCTGCTGGTCGCTGACAGCACCGACGTCGTTCACGAATCCGCCGACGGCGGCCGCACCCGGACACTCCTCCGCCTTCCACCGCCCCGTAACCAATCCGGGAAACTATGGCTTTATACCCCAGGGGGGTATAAAGTCTCCGGTGTGGGCCGCCACCGGCCCGCACCGGAAGTCGAACGGGATGACGGGCTATGGACCACGGCACGCACCACACCGGTACCGAGCACGGCCGCACCGCCCCTGCGGGCGACCATGATCACCACGGCCGTCCGGAACACGGTGGCCGCGGGGAGAGCGCGTCCTGGTCGACGGCGGTGAAGGCGACGCTGCACTGCCTGACCGGATGCGCCATCGGTGAGATCCTCGGCATGGTCATCGGCACCGCCCTGCTGTGGGGCAACGTGCCGACCATGATCCTGGCGATCACCCTGGCCTTCGTCCTCGGCTACTCCTTCACCCTGTTCGCGGTGATGCGGGCCGGACTGTCCCTGAAGGCCGCGATCAAGGTGGCGCTCGCCGCCGACACGGTCTCCATCGCGGTGATGGAACTGGTCGACAACGCGATCATCGCGTTCACACCAGGTGCGATGGACGCCCACCTGTCGGACGGACTGTTCTGGTCGGCGCTGCTCGGGGGCTTCGCCGTCGCCTTCCTGATCACCACGCCGGTGAACAAGTGGATGATCGGCCGCGGCAAGGGCCACGCCGTCGTCCACGCCTACCACTGACCTGCCCGGCACACGCGGCCGGGCGGCCCCCTTCCACCATCCGAAGGAAGCCGCCCGGCCGAGTTCCGGCCGGCACCAGCCCAGGTCGGCAAGCAGGCCGTCGCGGTGTGGAGCCGCCCTCACGCCGGACGACGGTGCCGCCACCCGGGCCGGCACCGGCACATCACCCTCACCGTGCCGCCCCCGAGTTCCTCGCGGTCATGTCCGCCGCCTCGACAGTGGCGAAGGGGCCGCGGGAACGGTTCCGATGCCCTCGCCCCCTCACCGTGTCAGGAGTCCGGCGGCTCCCGGCGGTCCACCGCCCCCCCCAGCGACACACCGGCGGGAAGCCGACCACGCGCTGAGCCGGTCCTGGCGGCGACGCCGCCACCGGGCAGTCGCACCACGCTGCCACTACCGCCGCAACGGTGGAGGTCGCGAACCTCCGGCACCAGATGCCAGGCGGCCGAACAGCCTCAAGAAGGCGCCTCCGGCCAGCGGGGACAGCGGACTGCGACCGGAGCGCCGGCCGACCGTGATCGACCTCGGCGCCCACCACGGCTCCGTTGATTCGCCCGGAGCGGGCGCAGCGGCGGGCATTCCGGAGAGTGCGTGTCCGCTGCGCCCGCCTCACGTACCGTGGCTTCGCATGACCGACTCCGAGACCGAGATCACCGCAGAGCTGGTACACGGTCTGCTCAAGGACCAGCATCCGGACCTTGCCGGGCTGGCCATCCGTGAGGTGGCGGGCGGCTGGGACAACCAAATGTGGCGCCTCGGGGATGAGTTGGTCGTGCGTATGCCGCGCACGGAACGCGCCCCGGAGCTCCAGCGCAAGGAGCACCGGTGGCTGCCCGTCCTGGCCCCGCGTCTTCCGCTTCCGGTTCCGACTCCTGTGCGGATCGGGGAGCCGTCCGCGCGCTTCCCGAAGCCCTGGAGCATTATGACGTGGGTCGCCGGCGAGCCACTCGACTCCGCCTCGATCACTCGCGGCGAGCACGCGGCCGACACTCTGGCGGGTTTCCTCAGGGCGCTCCATGCGCAGGCGCCCGCCGAGGCGCCGACCGGTTCGGACCGCGGGGCCCACCCCGAGAAGTGCACGGACGGCTTCGAGAATTTCCTGCAAGCCATCGCCCCGGGCAGCATTGCCGCCGACGTCCGCGCGGTCGAGGACGTCTGGGACGATGCCGTCGCGGCCCCCGGGTGGGAGGGCCCGCCGGTATGGCTGCACGGTGACCTCCACCCCGCGAACGTCGTCGTCTCGGACGGGACGCTCTCGGGCGTGATCGATTTCGGCGACATGTTCGCCGGCGATCCGGCGTGGGACCTCACGGCCGCGTGGCTGCTCCTTCCCGCGGGCACGGCCTCACGGTTCTTCGAGGCGTACGCGCATACGGACGAGGCGACGATCCGGCGCGCCCGGGGGCTCGCTGCTCTGAAAAGCCTCTTCCTCGTCCTGATGGGCCAGAACGGCGAACGGGGCCTTCCCGGCGGCAAGCCGACGTGGGGACCCGTGGGCCGGGCGGCGCTCGACCGTGTCCTGACATCCGGCTCGGGCCGGTCCTCTCCCGCACAGGCCCCACCAGCGCGGCGGCGATCATCTCCCGGGCCAGACGCGGCTTGATCGCACACCTCACCCCGTCGGGTGTTCCGGCAGCGTCGCGACGCTCGGCATCGGCGCACCAGCACCGCTCCGGCAGTCAGGTGCTGCCCGACGGATCATGGTGGAGACGTCACGGATCAGAGTCATCGGCGCCGTATCGACGTGATCGCCGGAAGGAGCTGCTCGACGTGTGGCCGGACTCATGGGCAGTGGTGACCGAATCAGACCGAGAGCAAGTTGATTGTGCGCCCGACCTCGTTGCGGCCGCCCGTACCTCGCCTTGTCGAAGCCCACGGGCCGGTCACCGTTGCTGCCGTGACGCCCGAGGGCGGCACCCCTCCCGGGATGCCGCCCTTTGATGCGTACGGTTGCGCGGGGACGCGTTCGTGTCAGAGTGAGCCGACCGGCGTCCGCTCCTTCGGGGTGGCGTCCTCGTCCGGCGCGCCCCAGCACTCCACCTCGCCGCGCAGTCCCGGCACCCGGTCCTTGCGGAAGACCGGGTCGAGACCCTGGCGGCGCTGGTCCATGTAGTCGTCGAGGAGGCGGAAGGCGACCGCGCCGAGGGGGATGATCGCGATCAGGTTGACCAGGACCATCGCGCCCATCGTGACGTCCGCGAGGCTCCAGACCAGGGGGACGGAGCCGATCGCGCCGAGGACGGCGCAGGCGAAGACCATCGCGCGGTACGAGCTCATCACGCTCTTGCTGCGGGTGATGAACTGGATGTTGGACTCGCCGTAGTAGTAGTTACCGATCATGGAGCTGAAGGCGACCATGAAGACCACCAGGGTCAGCAGGTGACCGGCCCAGTCGCCGAGCGCGCTGGTGAAGGCGGACTGCGTGACGTCCGCGCCGCCGCGCTCACCGAGGGTCGGGTGGGCGGAAAGGATCACGAAGGCGGTCATGCTGCAGATGACCAGGGTGTCGAAGTAGACGCCGAGGGTCTGGACCAGGCCCTGCTTGACCGGGTGCGTGGTCTCCGCGGCCGCGGCGGCGTTCGGGGCGGAACCCATGCCCGCCTCGTTGGAGAACATGCCGCGCCGCACGCCCTGCAGGATCGCCGTCCCCACGGCGCCGCCGGCGACCTCGCGGAAACCGAAAGCCCCGCCGATGATGTCGCCGAGCATGCCCGGCACGTTGCCGAGGTTGAGGAGCACGATGACCAGGCCGACCAGCAGGTAGAGCCCGGCCATCACCGGGATGAGGACCTTGGTGACGGCCGTCAGGCGCTTCACGCCGAAGAACACCGCGAGCGCGAGCAGTACGGCGAGCACGACGCCGAGGACGGGGTTGAACCAGGAGGCGTCCGAGCCGAAGGAGCCCTTCGCGGCCACCGTGATGGTGTTGGACTGCACCGCGGTCAGCACGAACCCGAACGTCAGCGTGATCAGGACGGCGAAGACCACGCCGAGCCAGCGCATTCCGAGCGCCTTCTGCATGTAGTAGGCCGGGCCACCTCGGTACGTGCCGGGCTCGGTGTCGCGCACCTTGTACAGCTGGGCCAGGACCGACTCGACGAAGGCCGAGGCACCGCCGACCAGGGCCATCATCCACATCCAGAAGACGGCCCCGGGACCGCCCAAGGTGATCGCGGTGGCCACACCGGCGATGTTGCCGGTGCCGATCCGCGCGGCGGCGGAGATGCTGAAGGCGCCGAAGGGGCTGACCCCGGACTGCGGCTTGTCCTTGAAGACCCGGAACATTTCCGGAATCAGGCGGATCTGCACACCCCTGGAACGCAGCGTGAACCAGACGCCGGCGACGGCGACCAGCGGGATCAGCAGGTATGTCCAGAAGACGTCGTTGAGCTCGACGACCCAGGTTTCCAACGTGCTCATGCGAATGCTTCCCGGTTCCTCGTGAGTCGGGGCATCGGCCCGGTTTCCGCAGCGAGTACAGGTCGTGTACGGAGCAGACGGCCGGGCCGGGCGGCGCGGAGGCAAACACTCCGCAAATGCCAGGACTCTAAGTTGGGATGGCCGTCCCTGCCTACGGTTCCTGGAAGTGCTCTATCTCACACAACTGATCGTTCGAGAAGGGGGCCCGCAGGAGGCGGAGACGTGTGAGACCGCAGGCCAACTCGGGCAGGCCCTGGTGGAGATCGGCACGTCGCCCAGGCACCGGGGCTTGCCACGGGGGTGTCCCCGCAGGCCCCGGATCGGGGGGACCGTCTCCGGCAACGGCATGAGCCGGGTGACGTCGTGACGGTTTCCGCCGGCCACCGACACTGCGCGGGGCGTTCCGTGCCGGTCGGTGATCAGGTGGTGCTTGCTGCCCCGGCGGCCGCGGTCGACCGGCGAAGATCCGGTGTGAGCCCTCCTTCCAGGGTCTGGACGTGCGAGCCGCCGATCGCGGCGTCGTCCATGTCCGGCAGGTCCCGGCCGAGCGGATCGCGCGGCTCATGCGGTGTGGATCTCCCATGCGGTGCGCACGGCGGACTCCACGGCTCCCTCGATCCACGCCGGTTTGACGGACGTGTGGTCCCCGGCGAAGTGCAACGGCCCTTCGCGCAGGGGGATGGCGGGCAGCAGCTCCGTGTGCTGCCCGGGCAGGAGCACGGACGCCTCCCCGTAGGCGTAGGGATCGCGCAGCCAGCTCTGTGTGCGGCCCGCGCCGGTGTAGAAGACCTCGATGCGCTGGCCGTAGACCTGCTGGAGACCGCACAGAGCGTGCGGGTACCGTGCGTCGTCGTCCAGGGAATCCCAGCGCAGAGCGTCGTCCGCCCAGCTGTAGGAGGCCAGGACCACACCCCCTGCGCTGCCCGGAACCGGATGGGACGGGTGGAACATGAAGCGGTTGGCGTTGTCCGACACCGAGCCGCCGCCCACGACGCCGACCGCCTCCGGCTGGTCGCGCGCGATCGAGCGGTTGGCGGCGTAGTGGGTGCGCTGACCCGCCGTGATGTGCCCGGCGGGCACGGAGGGGTGGGCGCCGAGCAGGCTGCCGTCCGTGGCGGCGCGACCGGTGCGGTAGGCGTCGTACAGACCCGGGTCGACGGTGCGAAGCTCCCGCTTCCAGTCCGCCTCGTCGAACTCCCACCAGCGACGGCTGAACTCGAGCAGCACCTTGGTCGCGCTGTCGTAGTGCAGTTCGCAGACCGCCCGGCGCTTGCCGTACGACAGGGGCGGGGCGATCTGCACGTGGCGCAGTCCGGAGAACGGCACCGTGACCACGGCGACGTCCGCGGTGAACTGCTCGCGTACGACGGGGCCGCCGCGGCCCTCCGACACGGTGTCCACCCACACGTGCGGACCCTTGCTCCGGACGTGCTCGAGGTCCGGCGAAGGGCGGTCGGGGTGGTGGTACTGGATGCGCGTGACCCGGCGGTCGAACCGCACGTCCTCGCGCACGCGTTCCAGCAGGGCGTCCGGCAGTACGGCCGTGCCGCCCTCCAGCTCGTAGAAGGGCGTGTCGGGGCTGATGAGGGAGGAGCCGATGAAACTGTGGATGAAGGACAGCGGGAGGCGGGAGGTGAGGTTCTCCAGCGTGCCGATCAGGTCGATGGTCCGTTCGTCGAGTCCGGCGTGCTCGGTGAGGAAGCGGAACATCGACCAGTCACCGAAGCGCTGCACCACCCGGGCCCAGCCCCGCAGCCGCTCCGGGAGCGGCTTGTCGACCCGCTTGCCGTCGCGGCCGACGCGACTGAACTCGTCGCGCACCGGGTCCAGCGCGGAGCGCAGGATGGCGGCGGCGGGGGTGTCCCAGTGGGCTCGGGGGACGCCGAAGGACCGGTTCACGCGCCGGGGCGCGCGGGCGTAGTCGGCGCGCCGCACGCGGATGCCGTTGACGTGGATCCAGGTGCGGTTGGCGGGGCGTCCCTCGCTGTCGACGTCGACGTAGTGGAAACGCCGCTTCTTCAGATCGAACTGGTCGATCAGCTCCATCACCAGGGGATGGCTGCCCGGGATGCGCATCGCGCCCGCTTCGGCGTACTGGCGGGGATCGGCGAAGGGCTGCTCGGCGCGTTCGTGGCCACCGCTCCGGAAGGTCTTGACGCGTCCGCCCGCCCGGTTGCCGTTGGCCTCCAGCACCGTCACCCGGTGGCCTGCCCTCTTCAACAGCCAGGCGGTCACCAGCCCGGCCGGGCCGGCGCCGATGACCAGGACGTTCCTGGGCCGTGCCCGTCGTTGAACCGGCAGTCCCTTCCGCAGGACGCTCTGGTAACGCGGGACGAGGGGGCGGTCGTCGGTGTCCAGGACGAGCAGGGCGCGAGCGACGGCCAGGCACCGGTCGAAGTCGGTGCCACGGTCGTCGCCCGAGGCGGCCGGTGCGGGCAGAGCCGTGGCGGCACCGCCGGTCAGGGCCGTGGCCACCGTGGCAGTACCGACCACCGCCGCGAAGCTCCTCCGGGAGAAACCGCCGTCCGAGCGCACCACCGCGTGATCTTCAGTCATGGCGGCCTTTGTACCGACGGCCGTGACCGGACGCCCGTCCTTCGCTCCGACGGTGACCCGAAGGAGCTAAGCGGCGGCAAGCCTTGACGTCACCACGGGTCTGCCGCCGTGAACGGCCCGGGAAACCCGATGGGATGAACGCCGTGCGAAGTTCGTCCGCCGCGGTGACCGGTCCCCCACACTGCGACGTGCGGGTCCACATCCGTGCTCTCCGGCGCACCCGCGCGGCGCATCGCGCACGCGGCACCGACGCGGCCTCGCGAGAGTGTGAGGAGAGGGAGGGGGAGGGGTGGGGCAGCGGCACAATCCGTTCGGTGACAGGGCCCGTTACTGGTTCGACAACACGCTGGCCCGCGGTGCCGCCGCTCTCGTCGGCTGGATGGCGCTCCTGTGCCTGGCCGTCGTCGTCCCGGCCAGCGCGGTGCTGGTGTGGACCGACCCTGACGCGCCGGCGTCCCTGAGGGGCCGGCTGGCGGAGGTGTGGCGCCTCACCGGGGAGGCGCTACGGCTGGGCGGCGCGACGGGCACGCCGCTGCGGGTGGTGACGTCGGTGCTGCTCGCACTGGTCACCCTGCTGTACGTCTCGACGCTCGTCGGTCTGATCACGACGGCGCTCACGGAGCGGCTCACCGCGTTGCGGCGGGGCCGTTCCACCGTGCTCGAACAAGGGCACGTCGTGGTCCTGGGGTGGTCGGAGCAGGTCTTCACGGTGGTGAGCGAGCTGGTGGCCGCCAATGCCAACCAGCGGCGTGCCGCGGTGGCGGTGCTGGCCGACCGGGACAAGACCCTCATGGAGGAGGCTCTGGGCACGAAGGTGGGCCCTGCCGGCCGTACGCGGCTGATCTGCCGCAGCGGCCCCACCACCGACCCGGCCGTGCTCCCCTTGGTGAGCCCGGCCACGGCCGGTGTCGTGCTGGTCCTGCCGCACGACGAGCCCGACGCCGACGCCGAGGTGGTCAAGACACTGCTGGCGCTCAGGGCGGCCCTGGCCGGGCAGAGGAACCGCCCGCCCGTCGTCGCCGCCGTCCGGGACGACCGGTACCGCCTGGCCGCCTGTCTCGCCGCAGGACCGGGCGGCACCGTCCTGGAGAGTGACACCGTCACCGCCCGGCTGATCGTCCAGGCCGCCCGCCGCCCCGGACTCTCCCTGGTGCACCAGGAACTCCTCGACTTCGCCGGCGACGAGTTCTACCTGATCACCGAGCCGTCCCTGACCGGCCGCCCGTTCGGCGACGCGCTGCTGTCCTACCCGACGTCGAGCGTCGTCGGGGTGGTACGAGGAGACACCCCCCTGCTCAATCCGCCGCCGGAGACACCCATCGCTCCGGACGACCTGCTCGTCGTCATCTCCCGCGACGACGACACGGCCTGGCTGGATGACTGCGCGGAACTGGTCGAGGAGGCGGCGACGGCTTCCGGTCCTTCGGCGCCCACGCGAGCGGAGCGGGTACTTCTGCTGGGATGGAATCGCCGAGCACCGCTCATAATCGACCAGCTGCGACGCCGTGCCCGGCCCGGATCAGCCGTCGACGTGGTGGCGGACCAGGGGGAAGCGACAGTCCGGCAGGTGAACGAGGCCGACGTGAACAGCGGCGCCGGTCTGAGCCTGACACTGCACCACGGGGATGTCACCCGTCCTGAGACCCTGCGACGCCTGGACGTCTACTCCTACGACAGCGTGATCGTGCTCGGCCGGGACCCCGTGCCCGGGCAGTCGCCGGACGACCCCGACAACCGCACGCTCGTCATCCTCCTGCTGCTGCGTCAACTGGAGGAAGCCACCGGGCGCGAACTGCCGGTTGTCACCGAACTGATCGACGACCGAAACCGGACGCTGGCCCCCGTCGGCCCTGGAGCCGACGTGATCATCAGCGGTAAGCTCATCGGTCTGCTCATGGCTCAGATCTCCCAGAACCGGCACCTGGCAGCGGTGTTCGAGGAGCTGTTCTCCGCAGACGGTACCGGGGTCCGCCTGCGGCCGGCCACCGACTACGTACTGCCCGGGTGTGAGACGTCGTTCGCCACGGTAGTGGCCGCGGCACGTCATCGCGGCGACTGTGCCATCGGCTACCGCAGCCACGACGAATCGTCGACGGGTCCCGGTTACGGCGTGCGGATCAATCCGCCCAAACACGAGCGACGCCGCTGGACGGTCGAGGACGAAGTGGTCGTCATCGGCAGGGACTGAGCCGTTTTCAACCTGACGGCGGCGCTCGGGCGTGGACGGCGGGAGGCCGTACGGAACGACGAAGCCCCTGGCGGACGAGCCCTCGACCAGGACCACCCGTGCCGCCGGGAGCTTCCGCGCTCGTCTGACGGCTCGGTGGCACAGCCGGGTGCGGGAGCCCGGCCGCATCGCGATCAGCCCGGCTACTGACGGGCGCCCCGAGCGGCGGCCGCTGACGGTCACGACCGGGGTGTGGCCGCGCCGCCCCCGGTTCGTCCGGGCAGCCGCCGGTGACCCCGGCTTCGTCCTCGAAGCAGACGTCCCCCGGCACTGGTGCGGAGGCCGGGTCAGCGCATCTCGAAGTCGTCGTAGTGGAAGCCGGGTGCGACGACGCACGACACCAGCACCGGCTCGTCGCCCTCGCAACGAGCGGTCTGCCACACTCCGGCCGGCACGAGGCACTGGGGCTGCTGCCCGAGTTCGACGCCAGGCCCCAGGAGCACCGCACCCGCCGGGGCCGGGTCGGGGCCGCTGCCGCCGAGCCGGAGACTCAGGGTCGGGCCGCGGTGCCACAGCCACAGCTCGTCCGACCGCACCCGGTGCCAGCGCGAGGTCTCACCGGGATGGAGCAGGTAGTAGATGCCTGTCGCGCAGGGACGTACCGCGCGGTGGCCCTCCGCGGTGGCATGTGCCTCGGTCTGCCACGTCCGCCGGAACCAGCCGCCCTCCGGGTGCGGCTCCAATTGCAACTGCTCCACCAAGGGAGAGATCACGCTCATGACGACCAGCTTGCCCTGACCCACTGGCCGACGTACCCGGTCGGCTGTAGCCACGCGGACCGTGCTGCCCGGGAAACCGGGGCTTACGCTCTTGTCGCGATCTCTCGGTTTCGCGGCGGTGGTGCGAGAGACAGCAAGGTTGTATGCGCGTACGTGCCGGCCGGTGACCGTTTCGGTGGGTGATCCGACGCGCGGGCATTGCCGGGCCGCCCAGCTGCCGAAGGACAGCGGCCCCCGGGCGCTCGCCGCCGATGCCCTCCACCCCGCGGGCGAATCGGTGCCGCAGCAGCGCCGACGGGCTGCCGCCTGCCGAGTCCGGGAGGCCGCCGGGCAGCAGCGGCGGGTGATGTCCACGATCCGCGGGGCGGAGCCCGATGCGGTGGCCCCGCCGTCCGGGAGAGCGGTGACGGTGTCCCCGTGGCCGGCGGCGTCCTGGCGGCGGACGGTGACGACGTCACCCTCGCAGACGGCCGCCTCGACCCTGCTGTCACCCACCACCCGCAGCGTGAACGGTCGGCCCCCGCCGACGAGATGGTTCGGCAGCGACAGGACGTCCTCGGCGTCCTCCTCGGCCGGCACCGGGGTGTCGGCAGCGATCCGGCCCGCCGGCGGCACCGCGCCGCATCCACCGCCACGGCGGACCCCGGCGACACCGACACCGCGGATGCGGCCATAGCCCCCGGCGAGCGCGACGCCGTCAAGCAGTCGGGGCCACGGACGGGAGCGGTGGTCCGAGGGGCCCGCTCCACCTCGCCTACCGGCTTCCTGCCAACCGGGTTCCTTCGGGGGTGACGTCACCACCTCCTACCAGACCCTCGGCGCTTACAGCCGCGGCTCCAACTGGGTGCCGAACACCCGCAACGACGATCGGGCCTACCTTCGCTACACCGTCAACAGCACCGGCGCGACCCGGTACGCCTGCCTCTCGCCGGGCCATCAGATCTTCTTCTCGTCCGCGTACACCGTGACCGGCATCCGGATCGACACGGCTTCTACCTGCTAGGACGTGTGCCGAAAGGCCCGCCTGCCCGGCGACGCCCGGCACGCACGCTTACCGCGTTGCCGGGCTCGCCCCGGTACGTCGGGTTACCCACCCCCGGCCGTGATCAGCCATCCGGACTCGGCGTCTCACCGCTTACCGCGCACGAGCCCGCAGGGTCCGTCATGCCGAGGGAGCGGAGCGGGTGCGTCAGGACAGCAGCATGCGGGTCCACGCCACGGCCAGCAGGGTGCAGGCGAGCGTGAACAGGCCCTGTACGACGGCGGTGACCGGCATCCTGAGCCGGGCGTGCACGACGGACTCGACCGCCGCCACGGCCGGAACGCCCCAGACGACGAGCCACACCAGGAAGGGGACGTCGCGGGAGCGTGCGGTGGGGGAGGAGTGCGGCGCCTGCGCGGTGCCCAGGCCCACCGCCAGGAGCAGGACCGTGCCGGTGACGACGATGACCGCGTCCGCGACCACCAGCAGCAGGGCGAGCGCGATGTCGGTCAGGCGGGAGGGGCGATCGCGGGTCCGGGCGGGTGCCGGAGAAACCCGATCATGCGCGGGCGGCGGGACCATGGCTCGACTGCACCACGGAACCGCGGCTTCGACACCGCACGGGAACACAATGGAGCCCGACCGTGACCGAAGACGCCGCCGGTCATGATGAGGCAGGTCCTTCCGGCCGGGCCGGCACCGGACGAGGTCCGCACCGCCGGGTACGGGCCCCGAGCCGTCGTCAGGCGGCCACCAGGGCGGCTCCCCTGTTCCCGCCCTGGAACGTTCCCGCCGGGCCGTCCGGGGCGGGGGCCGCAAGACGCACGACTGGTCACCGCGGGCACGGCGATCCACGGCACCACACAGCACATCCCCAACGACGTCGCCACCACCGGCCCGGGCCTCGGAAGCATCGCCCGCGTACAGCTCGGTGGCCCTCTCCGGCAGCTCCTTGGCGAATGCGGCAGCCTCCTTCGCTTTTCGGTGGAACGTCATGACCGTACGGAGGCCGTACGCCGCGGCGTGTTCCAGGAACGCGGTCTGCAGCGCCAGGCGCCGGCCCCGCCGCGCCTCCTCGGGCTCCCCGAGGGCGGGGGAGGGGTCGCAGATCTCCAGGACGTCGATCGCGAACCCGGCGAGGATTCCGCGCTCGATCGCTTCCGAGAGCCCGAGCCCGGTGATGCACGGGGGCCGATCTCCAGGAGGGCCGTCACTCCCTGGCCCGGAAGGTCTTCCACGGCAGGCACGGGCAGCTCCACCCGTGCTACCAGGACGGTACGGAAGATCGGATCGGCGGCCTCGGGCTGGTCCTCAATACCCCCGTGTTCTTCGGCACGAGGCACACGGACGCCGCGGTGCACCAGCTGCGCGCGGACGGCTTCGACGTCCGCGACGAGGACGTGGCCCGCCTCTCCCCGCTCGTACGGCACCGCATCAACCTGCACGGCCGGTACTCACCCCGGCTGCCCGGCCTGCCCGGCGGGCTGCGCCCGCTGCGCGACAAGGACGCCGCCGACGAGGAAGGCCGGCGCTGGCCCGCACGGCCGGACGGGAGGACTTCGGAGGGACGGCCAGGAGGAGCGTCCCGCGGTATCGCGTTGACCTTGGCCTCGGAGTACGTCACGCCGGGCTCGAACGAGTCCTTCCCCACGGCCAGAACGCGGCTGCGTACTCCGCCGTGCCCGGAATGGACGTGAGCCGGCCACGGCGGAAGCAGGAGCCCACCCCGTCTCCGCTGCCCTTGCCGGAGACCCTGACCTCGGCCTGGACCGCGTGCCGGAACGTGTCGTCGAGCAGCGTGTACGTGCGCTTTTCGCTGTCGAAGGCGGCGATCCGGCCGTCCGTCAGCTTCTGCAGAGCCGCGGCAGCGGCCGGTGGGCGGGGCTCGGCCGGTTCGGCGACCTCAGCCAGGGAGGTCGCGCCGGGGGCGAGGGGACCGACCAAGTCGCGGCAGGAGGGCGAAGGGTCCTCGGTGGGGCCGTGTTCGTGGTGTGCGTTCCGGTTGTCGTTCCGTGCGCCGGTCGTCGTCGGAGCCTCGGCTGTCTCCACACGTATCGCGACCTCGGGCTGCCGTGGAGAGCGGTTTGTGGTGAACGGGTTCCTCATCGGCCGTGCCGTCTGGCGCGGGGTCGGCATGCTGGGGGTGAGGGATGGGGACAGACGCGGGGGCCGCCGAGGGCGCCTCCCTGCTGCAAGGCCTCAATCAGCTCGGCCTTCCACGCGCGGGTCGACCGGTGTGAGAACTCCGAGCCGGTCCTCGATCGCCTGGGCCGCGTCCAGGCACAGGTCCTCCCGGAACGCGCGCCCGACGATCTGCACTCCCAAGGGGAGCCCGTCGACCACGCCCGTCGGCACGGCCACACCGGGCACGCCCACGAAGCTGGTCACGCTGCACAGGCGCATCCCCGACCCGACCCGGTCCCGGCCTGCCCTGTCCCGCGACTCCAGCCCCGGCTCGACCGGTGGCTCGGTGAACGACGGGCCGAGCAACAACGGGTACGTGTCGAGGAATTCGGCCCACGAGCGACGGATGGACATCCAGGTGCCCATCAGCCTCACGAACTCGTCCGCGCTTGCGGGCGGGGTCTGCTCCATCGCCATCGCGAGGTAGCGGTCCCCGCCTTTGCCGAGCAGTCGGCGCACCGCCGGCCAGGTCGGGGCGAACTCGGTCGCGGTGATCCGGCCGTACGCTTCGAGAGCCTCGTCCATCCGCGGTACGTCCCGTACCTCGCGCACGTCGTACCCGGCGTCGTGGAGCGCGTCGGATACGGTCTCGATGGCTCCGCGAATCGCGGGGTGGACGCCGTGTCCGCCGGGGTCCGCCACGACCGCGACCTTCACCGGTCCGGGGAGCGCTTCGCCGTACGTGGGCACCGGTACGGCCCGAGGGTCTCGCGGATCGGCCCCGGCCAGCACCTCGTAAGCCAGCCGCAAGTCGCCCACGCTCCGGGCCAGCGGGCCGTCGGTGACCAGTACCTGGGACGCCGGGCCCGGGTCGTCCGGGCCGAGAACGCGGTGGTCCGCCGGAAACCGGCCCGTGGACGGCTTCAGCCCGGCCACGCCGCAGAACTGGGCCGGGATGCGCACCGATCCCCCGGAGTCGTTGCCGAGCCCGAGCGCCGCCATGCCCGTGGCCACGGCCACCGCGTCGCCCCCGCTGGAGCCGCCCGGGGTCCGGCGGCTGTCCCACGGATTGACCGTGTCGCCGAACAGTTCGCTGCGCGTGTGCATCCCCGCCAGGATCAGGGTGGGAATGTTGCTGTGCCCGATGGGGATGGCCCCGGCCGCGCGCAGCCGCGCCACCGGGGGCGCGTCGGCCGGCGCCACCAGATCGCGGAAGCGCTGCGTGCCGAACGTGGTCGGCACGCCCTCGACGGCGGTGCTCTCCTTCACGGTGAACGGCACGCCCGCGAGCGGCCCCAGCGCTTCACCGGCGGCCCGCCGGCGGTCCGTCTGCGTCGCGGCCTCGCGTGCGCGCTCCGCCAGGAGCTGCGTGACCGCGTTCACTTGCGGGTTCACCTCGGCGATGCGATCGAGGTGACTGTCGACCAGTTCGAGTGCCGAGACGTGTGCGCCGCGCACGGCCTCCGCCTGGGCGGCGGCCGACATTCTCCAGAGGGCGTCCTGCATGGCCTTTCGTTCCTCCCCACGTACCGATGCGTTCGCATCGGAACCGCAACCGTACCCTGATACCGATACGAGCGCATCGCATAAGGTGTGCTGTGAAGCAGAGCGCCGTGGAGCAGGGAGGCGACCGGGCATGCCCAGGCAGGTGGATCACGCGAGCCGACGCCGCCTCATCGCCGAGGCCGTCTGCCACCTCGCCGACGAACGCGGCCTCGAGGGCGTGACCCTTCGTGACGTCGCCGCTCGCGCGCAGGTGTCCATGGGCGCCGTTCAGCGGTGCTTCCGCACCAAGGAGGAGATGCTCGTATTCGCTCTCGGGCACGTCAGCGAGCGGATCAACGAGCGCGTACGGGCCCGCGTCGTCAGGAGCCCGGCCCAGTCGGCCGGCACCGCCCTGGGTCACGCGGTCACCGAAATCTCCCTGCTCGGGGAAGAGCACCGCGCCGAGGCACGGGTCTGGCTCGCCTTCGTCGCGCAGGCGGCTGTCAGCAAGGCGCTCGCCGGGACACTGACGGCGAACTACGCAGCCCTGCAGGAGGCGTTCACCCGCCTCATCTCGGAAGCCGGCGAGGGCGCCGACCACACCGTCCCCCTCGATCCGCAACGCGAGGCCCGCACCCTCCTCGCCCTCGCGGACGGCCTCACGACGCACGTCCTCATCGGCCACCTCACCCCGCAGGAGGCACACGACGTCCTCCACGAACACCTGACCGGCCTCTGGGAGGAACCGGTCCCGCCTCCTCGCCCCCAGGGGGACCGGACCGACTGAGGCGAAGAAGCGGCGGGCGGATCAGGCCGCCTGCGTCCGGCGCCGGCCGTCACCGGGGGCGAGCGGGCCGGCTGGCCGGCCTTCGGCAGGACGACGGAAGCTGATCGACGGGATCCGGTGGCGGGTGCGGACCGGCGCTCCGTGGCGGGACCTGCCGCGGGAGGACGGGCCGTGGCAGACGGTCTACGGACTCCTCCGCCGCTGACAGCGGGACGGCACCTGGTCCGTGTCACTGACCGGCCGGCCCGGCCCGGACGGACCGGGCCGGCCGTCAGCGGTTACCTGACGTGGAAACCGTAGACGTGGTAGGTGTCGGCGCCGGTGAAGGGGGCTAACGTGTGGGGCGGGAGGACTGCGACGTCCCATCCCAGGTTCGTCCTCCAGAAGACGACCACCTCGTGGGCGCCCGAGGAGAAGGAAGTGACACCGTCCTGTCCGAGCGGGACGTCACCGGGTCCGGTCCAGCACCGGCTGTGCTCCGCGCCGTTCTCCAGGTACGTCACCCGCACGGCATCCGTGCCGGCGCCGCAGTCGATCTCCTCGGTGGCTAAAGCGGGGGTTGCCGGGAGCGCGAGGCTCACCGCGACGGCCGCCATGGCACCCAGCGCCAGTTTCTTGGGTCGGCTCTTCATCGTGTCGTGGTTCCTTCCGGTCAGAACTCCGGTGGGACGGAGCTTTAGATGAACCATCAACCATCAACCGGCTTTGTTTCAACGCCTCGGTGGAATCTTCTCGCGAGCCGACCGGCGGCGGTGTCCGCGGGCGCCCCGGCCCGAGACACCGGGCCTCCTGGAGGAACGGGGCGCTCCGGACGGGTCGGGGAGGAGCGCACAGACTCCGTGGGAAAGGCGCGCGTGGGGGGGAGGAGGAGGGGGGAGGAGCGCCCCGCGGTTCCGGGCCGGATCGCCGCCGCCGGGACCTCGTCCGGGACGAGGGTGGCCCTGGGGCACAGGCCGAAGTCGCCGTTCGGCCCGTTCGGTGACGTGATGCTGGAGAGGACCGACGGGCGGCGGCAGTCGCTGTCCCCGGACGAGCGGACCGCGGACTTGGAGGCCGACGCCCGTTCCGGCATCGAGGCGTACCTCTACATCCAGGACGACCGCCTCGCCGGCTTCGACGACCCCGCCTTCCTGGCACAGCGCGCACCGCTCCAGCTCTCCTGCACCCACATGTACGGCATCCTCGCCGTCGTCTTCGACGACCTGGTGCGCGGCGAGTTCCACCTCACCCCCGCCGGTCCCGGCATCGACGAAGTCCCCACCTGGCAAGGCGTGGTGCACCTGCCCCGCCCCGGCGACGCCGTCCTGCTCGACCGCACCGGTCGGCTCACCCGGGCGGCCCGGCAGCCGGCCACCTTCCAGCCGCCCGAGCCGGTGACCACCGCCCGGCAGCTCACCGACGAGCTGGCCAACTGGACCTTCATGCTCGCCCACGTCCTGGCCCGCGGCGAGATCGCCCGCGCCCTGCTGCACACCGTCATCGCACCCCGGCAACTCCAGCTCTGCCGCCTGTTGCGCAACAGCACGGCCCACTGGCTCACCCCCAGCCGCGCGCTCGAACAGGACCTGCCCGACACCGACCGTCACCGCTGCGTCGCCACCACGGCTGCCGCCCGCGACCAGGACGTGCGCACGGCGGCACGCAACAGCTGGCGCTGGAGCCGCGAGCTGGCCGCCGAGGCCGCCGACCGCTGGGCCATCCACCTGCCGCACGAACTCCACGAACAGATCAGCAGCCGCCTGAACGGCCCTCGCTGACCACGTCCGGCTGGGGCCACCGGACTCACCCGGGGGCCCCAGCCCGGCGGCCCCGGCCGTCGCGAGCGAGGTGGACCTCGGTGGTCAGCTCGTCGCGGGACCGGCCGAGCGCCCGGCCGGCCTGCGCGCGTGCCGGATCTTCCAGTTCGCCCCCGACGCCGCCCTGGAGCAGCGGTCCCGTCAAAGGTCACGTCGACTGGGTCGGGATGCTCAAGCGACAAACGTGCGGACGGGCCTCGCGCCCACTCCTACGTAAACGAGTCCTTCTCGCATGACTCCCCGTCACCGTTTCACGGAAATCCTGGCAGGGCCTCTCGACGACGTGGGTACACGAGCGTGCAGCCGTGGCCGCCCACATGCACGAGTTCGTCAGGCGTCGGCGAGGAGGGGGTCATACGGGGTGTTCGTGCGACGGCCCGACATGAAGGAAAGGAAGTCGCCCACGAAGGCGCTGCGGCCGCAGGCGCCGTCGGTGGTGGTGAGGTCGCGGTGGAACGCGGTGCGGAAGAGTGCCCGGTACTCGTCCGCGTCGATGGTCCCGCTGCCGTCCTTGTCGGTGGCGTCGAAGAGCACCTCGGCGACGCGGATGAGCGCGGGACCGGCGAGGGAGGGTACGGCGGCAGCGTACTCGTCGGCGCTGACCCGGCCGTCGCCGTCCGTGTCGAGGGCGGCCTGGAGTTCGCGCCACCAGGCGGCGAAGGCGTCGTAGAGCCGGGTCTCCTCGGGTTCGTCCAGGTCGAGGCGGGTGGCCAGCTCGCGTGCCATGGCGGCGAGGTCGGGCCAGTCGAGGTGGCCGTCGCCGGTCTGGTCCAGCACCTGACGGAAGAACTCCTCCGCCGAGCGCCGGCTCTCTCCCGTCGCCGCCGAGGCGGCCGGCGCCGGGCCGGCTCCGGTGTCACCGCTCAGTGGTGTGACGAGGCGGAGCAGGGCCGACGCCCGCTTCACGCGGGCGCGCAGCGCGCTCACGGTCCTGGCCCGGGGGTCGTCGCTGTCGGGCGAGAGGGAGAGGGTCTCGATGATGGTTTCGGCGTCGATCCAGCCCTTGGGCAGGAAGCGGGTGAGCCCGGCGGCGAGGTAGGCGCCCTGCATGAGGGCCGGGGCGCCGGGCGTCTCGGGCAGGCCGGCCTTGCGCCGGTAGGGCTCGGGGAGCGAGGCGACGGTGATCGCGCCGAGGAGCGGACCGACGACGGCCCGGCCGGCCGCCCACAGTGTCGGCGCGCCGTCGAGCAGTGCCGGGGCGGGCAGGTGGTCGAAGAGCCGGAAGAGGATGACGCGGGCTGCCTCGGTGTCCTCCAGCTCGTCCTCGACGACCCGGTCGAAGTACCGCCAGAAGTCGTTCAGGTCCTCGGGGAGTTCCCCGGCGTCGCCGTCGAGCGCGGCGAGGAAGGCGCGGTACTCGGCGTACAGGCGCTCCATGGTGCCCTGGTCGAGCGGCTGGCCGCTCAGCCGGCACATGGTGACGGCGCTCTCGAAGAGGGTGGCGACCACCCAGGCGCGGGTCGGGCGGTTCATGGCGTCGTAGGCGCGGCCGCGGGAGTCGGAGCCGCTCATGCGAGCGTGCAGCCGGTTGAGCCGGGCGGCCTCCCGTTCCCGTACCGCCGGATCGGCGCTGAACATGCGCCGCATGCTGAGGAAGGTGTTGCGCAGCCGGCGCCAGGGGTGGGCGACGAAGGTGGAGTTCTCGGCGAGGGCGGCGCCGACCTGCGGGTGGGCGGCCTCCAGCACGGTGGCGCGGATTATGGCCAGCGCCCAGCGGGGGTCGTCGAAGAAGGCGCGGAACTGCGATTCCGTGGTGAACAGGGGCGACCCGTCGGCTGTCCCCGTGGTTCCGGTCGTCATGACGTGTCTCCGTTCGTCTGGGGCGGCACGCCGCCGAAGCGGCGGTCACGGCGCCGGTAGGTGTGCAGGCAGGCGAGGAAGTCGGGAGCCCGGAAGTCCGGCCAGAGCACCTCGGGGAAGACCCACTCGGCGTAGGCCACCTGCCAGAGCATGAAGTTGGAGATGCGCTGTTCGCCGGAGGTGCGGATGACGAGGTCGACGTCGGGGGTGTCGGGGAACGGCAGGTGGTCCGCGAAGAGCCGCTCGGTCACCTCGTCGGCGGGCGTCCCGGTGCGGATCAGCGACCTGGCGGCCTCGACGATGTCCCGGCGTCCGCCGTGGTCGAAGGCGACGGTCAGCGTCATCCCCCGCTTGTCGGCGGTGAGCGTCGCCAGGTCCTCGAAGTCCTGGGCCAGCTCGCGGGGGATGCGCGGGTCCGCGGCCCCGAGGAAGCGGCAGCGGATGCCGCGGGTGAGCAGCAGCGGCGCGTGCTTGCGCACGACCCGGCGGACCAGGCGCATCAGGTAGTCGACCTCGGTGTCGGGCCGGCTCCAGTTCTCAGTGGAGAAGGCGTACAGGCTGAGCCACTCGACGCCGACCGCCCGAGCGGCCTCGATGATGTCGATGACGGTGCTCTCCGCGGCCCGGTGGCCCGCCGTCCGGGGAAGCGAACGCCGCTGGGCCCAGCGGCCGTTGCCGTCCATCACACAGGCCACGTGCCGCGGCACCGCACGCGCCGGCCCGACGTCCCGGCCCTGCTCGTCGCCGTACTGCCGACCACCCGGTCGGTCCACCGCCGTCGCGCCCGCCTGCAAACCGCCGTGATCCGTCACAGCCGGCCCCGTTCCGCCCGGAGCGGCCCGGTCGGCCCTTCCGCGCTCGGTCACACCCACCCCGTATCCCCGTACGCACGCCCCACCGGAGCGTCCCTCCCCAGGAGTCTGACGGCGCGGAAGGGGCCTGACCGGCCAAACGGGTGACCGTCACCCTTGGCTCGTATGTTCGATTCGCTTCGGCCTCGGCAGTTCTCTCCGGTGACCACGACCCACCACCTCATCCGTCTCCGCGCCGCTGCCCGGCGTGATCCTCCTCAGCCAGGGCCAGGGCCAGGGCCAGGGTCAGGGCCTGGCCTGGGCCGCCACGCTCGCCGCCGTCCCCGCTGCCCTTGCCTGAAGTCCAGGTCCGCGGTGAAGCCGACCGGGCACACCGCGGACCTGGCCACCGACCGAACCGGTTATCGGCACGCGGTCCCAGAAGAGCCGAAACACAATCACCCACCTCCCGGGAAACGTGATACTGGTGCTTTTCTCACGATGTATCAGCCAGGGGAGGGGAACCGATGCAGGCTGCGCAGCAGAACGTGAAGTCGGGCAGCACCTGGGGCGGACGCCATGCGGTGGTCGTCGGCGGCAGCCTGGCGGGCCTGCTCGCGGCACACGTCCTCGCCGCCCACGTGGACCGGGTGACCGTCGTCGAACGCGATCGGTTCCCCGAGGTGCCGGAGCCACGGCCCGGTGTGCCGCAGAGCCGGCACACCCACGTCCTGCTGGAAGGAGGGCAGACGGCTCTGGAAACGTTGCTGCCAGGATTCCTGCGGGAATTGCAGGAGGCGGGAGCGCCCCGGGTGGGCGCCCCCGCGGACATGGTGCAGTGGCAGAGCGGACGCTGGTTCCGCCGACTGCCCGCGTCGACGTACTACCACACCGGTTCCCGCCCGCAGCTCGAACACCTCGTACGGCGACGGGTTCTCGCCAACCCGCTGATCGACGTGTTGGAGGGCACGGATGCCGTCGGTCTCCTGGGGGACGCCTCGCGCGTGCGGGGCGTGCTGCTGCGCGAACGCGGCGACGCGGCGCGTGCGGAGTCCCGGCCGGTCGAGGCCGACCTGGTCGTGGACGCCTCCGGCCGGAGCACGAAGGCCCCGCAGTGGCTCACGGCGCTCGGTGTGCAAGCCCCGCACGAGGAGACCATCGACACGGGTCTCGCGTACGCCACTCGCGTCTACCGTGACAAGGACGGCATCCTCGGCACCGACGCGCTCGGCTACTACATCGTCCCCAATCCGTCCCAGACCTACGGCGCCGTCGTCCTGCCTCTGGAAGACGGCACCCACCTCGCCACCTTGTCCGGCCTCCGCGGTGACGAACCGCCCACGGACGAGGAACAGTTCGCGGCCTATGCCAAGAAGCTGCCGCACCCGCTCGTGTTCCGGTGGCTGAGCACGGCCGAACCCTTGTCACCGGTCTTCGGCTTCCGCCACACCGCGAACGTACGGCGCCGCTACGACCTGCCCGGCCGCCGCCCGGCGGGATTCCTTGCCACCGGCGACGCCCTGTGCACGTTCAACCCGATCTACGGGCAGGGCATGGCCGTCGCCGCCATGAACGCGGTCGCGCTCCGCGACGTCCTGGCCGACCCGAGGTGTACGCCCACGACGCGCCGCGTCCAACGGGCGCTGCTGTCTTCGTCCCGGCAGGCGTGGGACATTTCGTCCGGAGCCGACAAGCGCATGCCCGGCGCGACCGGCAACGCGGCCGCCGTCCGCGCCGCGGACCGCGCGGCCCACTGGTACCTGAGCCGGGTCCAGGACCGCTACTCCGGCGACCCGGTGGTGGGCGCCGCCTTCCGATCCGTACTCAGCCTGTCCGCGCCGCTGACCGCCGTGTTCACCCCCTCGGTGGCCCGGGCCGTTCTGTTCGGCCCGCCCGTCCCGACCCCCGCCGAGCCCCCGACGACCCGGGAGGACCCGCGAGGGACCGCGACCTGACAACGCACCTAGCCGGACACGGGTGTCAGCTGCTCCTCCGCCCACTCGGCGAAGGTGGTGACCGGGATGCCCAACTCCCGGGCAAACCCGGGCCGGGCGGGCTGGAGGACCGCGTTGTTCCACTCGTGTCCGGCTCCCCACGTCGGCATGCCCGCGTCGAGGGCCTCTTCCAGGCTCATGGAGGGTGCGGTCACGGGCACGCCCCAGGCGGCGGACAAGGTCTGCGCGATCTGCTCCATCGTGCGCAGGTCACCGGCCAGTTCCAGTTCCACCTGGTGGAACCGGTCAGGGTCTCGAAGGGCGTGCGCCGCAGCCGTGCCGATGTCCCGCACGGCCACCAGGGCCAGTTCGGTCTCCGGCTTCAGTACCGTCAGCAGTCCGCCGCGCGGCCCCTTGGGTGCCAGCAGGGGCAGGTTCTCCATGAAGAAGGCGGGCTTGATCACCGTCCAGCGGGCAAAGCCCGCACCCCGCACCGCCTCCATGATCGCCTGCTTGGTGTGGAAGTAGTCCGCCATCGCCGCCCAGCGGCCCTCGGCCCAGCCGGCGACCCGGGTGTGCTCACCGACTCCACTGGTCGAGGACTGCACGAACTGCCGTACTCCCTCAGCCTTCGCCGCGTCCACCAGGTTGGTGGCTTGGGCGAGCTCGCCCGCGAAGTCCACGCTGGTCTCGGTCATGGGCGGCCTCTGCACCGAGAACACCGCGCGGACTCCCTCGACCGCCGGGCCGAGGGAGGCCCGGTCGGAGAGGTCCGCCCGCACCAGCTCGGCGCCCAGCGCCTCGATCGCTTGGGCGGACTTCGACCGCGGATCGCGTACGAGTGCACGTACGGGCACCCCGGCGGCCAGGAGTGCGCGGGCCGCGGCCCCGCCTTGCTGGCCGGTGGCTCCGGTGACCAGGACGGTATCGCTGTCGATGGGCATGGTTGCTGCTCCTCACGGACCGGAGAAAAAACGGCGGGGCCCGCCGTTTAGCCTGCCGCTAAGATATGGCGGGGCCCGCCGTTTAGCAATGAGGAGATCATGACCGGTCAGCGCTCGGACGCCCGACGCAACTACCAGCGCATCCTCGCCGTCGCCAAAGCCGAGGTCGCCGCGCACGGCGCCGAGGCCTCCCAGGAGCGGATCGCCCGCACCGCAGGCGTCGGTTCGGCGACCGTGCGCCGTCACTTCCCCACCCGCCGTGCCCTGCTCGAAGCCGTCTTTCAGGAGCGCATCGAGGACCTGTGCGAGCGCGCCCACCGGCTAAGTGCGACCGAGGACGGCCGCACTGCCCTCCTGGAGTGGCTCCACGCCCTCGTCCTCTACGCCGTCTCAGCCCGCGGATTCGCCAACACCCTCAGCTACGAGCCTCCCGCCGAGGAACCCTCCCCGCACTCCTGTGGCAACAGAATCGCAGCGGCCGGAACTCCCTTGCTCCAGCGGGCCATTCGCGACAAGGCGGTCGCACCGCACGTCACCTTTCACGACCTGCTGACCCTAGCCGTCGGCATCGCCCTGGCCACCGAGCACCACGAGGACCCCGAGCTCCAGGCCGACCGCCTCTTCCGCCTCGCTGTGGAGGGGCTCAGCCCTGAGCGCGGCATCGCTGGGGTATCCGGGGACCCAGGACCTTCGGTACTGGTGACAGAAAGTCCGCCGAACGGGCGGTTGTGACGAGTGGGATGCCCAGTCCACGGCCTCACCACGTAGGACACGCTGTGAATTCCGTTGGGGATGATGGCGATGGCCGACCCTTTCACCAGGCGGGAGATCGGGACGGAATCCAACGTGACCGAACCGTGGAACACCGATGCCCCCAGAGTGATTACCCTCCCCTCAAGGCGGAGGATCCGCGGACGCGGGCTGAGATACGACATGCCGGGGGGCAGCCCCCGACCTCGGTCGTGCATGTGGCCGACCATCAACCGCCCGCACCGCCCTGGGAGTCCCTCTGGATTCCGTGGCGGGATTTCCGGCTTCCCACCGGCCCGATGGAGGCCATGCGCACACTCCGCACCGCCTACGACCGCGCCGCGGACGAGCGCGTGGAGATCTGCTGCGGGGGCGGCGTCGGGCGGCGCACGACCACCCGGTGGGGGTTGCCCGGCGTCTCCACCACCAGGCCCTCGGCGCGCATCGTCAGGGACGCGCCGAGCACCAGCCGCAGGCAGGAGCCCTCCTTCACCCCGACTTCACCCCGACCGGGGTGAAGGAAGCTTGCCGGCGCAGCGGATGGACCGACAGCAGCGACCTCCCGCAGGTCCCATGGCACTGGTTCGGACCGCGAGGTGCGCCACCTGCCACAGGACGGGCTCCAGTCGCAGACGGATGTGCGCGCCTCCGCCGGCACCGGGCGCGTACTCCACGCGGGTCAGCCGCACCGGCCCCGGCGGCGTGCGGTACAGCGCCTCACGCGCATAGTCGTTGGCCTCGGCGGGTCGGCGGACACACGGCGCACATGGAGATCCCCTACGAACACATGACGTCCGAGGGGCGGTCCGGGGCGGCCGGGGACCCTGCGGTTTTCCGCAGGGTCCGGGTGCGGGAAACCGCATCGGACCGGGTGGCAACCCTCATACCGTCGCCGGTCCCCGGTTCCTAGGTTGGAGGTCATCGGGGCAGCCGCCCCGCTCCACCGACCCGCCCCCTCGGAGACCCACCATGCATCACATGACTCCGGCTCTGCCCCAGGAGCCCGCGGACGGCATCGCGGGATGGGCCGCCGACCTCGTGGACGCGCTGGGCGCTCCCGGCGCCGGCCTGTTCGTCGCCCTGGAGAACATCTTCCCGCCGCTGCCCAGCGAGATCATCCTCCCGCTGACCGGCTTCGCCGCCGGCCAGGGCGTGCTGACCCTCGCCTCGGCCCTGTTCTGGACGACGCTGGGTTCGGTGGTCGGCGCGCTCATCCTCTACGGGATCGGCGCGCTCTTCGGCCGGGAGCGGATGTACGCGCTGTGGGCGAAGCTGCCGCTGGTGAAGGCCTCCGACCTCCAGCGCACCGAGGAGTGGTTCGCCCAGCACGGCACCAAGGCGGTCTTCCTCGGCAGGATGGTGCCGATCTTCCGCAGCCTGATCTCGGTGCCCGCCGGCATCGAGCGGATGCCGGTGCCGGTGTTCACCGTGCTCACCACGCTCGGCAGCCTGATCTGGAACAGCGTCCTGGTGCTGGCCGGTTACTGGCTGGGTGACCAGTGGGACGAGGTGGGCGCCTACGTCGGCGTCCTGAGCGAGATCGTCCTGGTCCTGGTCGTCGTCGCCTTCGCCGCCTACGTGGCCGTACGGGTGAAGGGCCGCGACAAGGCCCAGCGCCGCCGCGCCTGATGCGTACCGACCGCGCGCACGCCGGCTCCCGCCCCGTGCTCCCGTCCACGGCCCGCGGCGATCTTGTCCGGGGCCGTTCGGCCGCACTAGGCTCGGGCGCTGTGCAGGAGGACCTGACTGGCGCCGCGTCCCACGGTCCCGCAGGAGCCCTCGGCACCGCGGCCCCCGGGGACGACCGGAGCGCCGCCTCACCGCCCCCGCCCCCGCGGCTGCGCCGCGGCCTGGGCGTGCTGCTCGGCTGCGCGACCGCCCTGCTCGGCGCCCTCTACTTCCTCGTCGTCGGCGTCCTCCTCGGCCCCTTCCTGCTGTGGCCGCGCACCCGCCCGGACACCCTGCGCGTCCTGATGGCCGGAGCGCGCCGCCTCACGGCGCTCGAACGGATCCGCCGCTCGGTGTTCTTCGGCGACCGGTTCCCCGAGCACTACAAGGCCTCCGATCAGAAGATCCTGCGCTACCTCGCCGTCCGCTGCTCCACGGGTCTGCTGTGCGCCGTCGTGACCGGGCTGCTCGGTTTCGGCGCCCTGCTGGCCGGGCTGCTGATCAGCGGGGCGGCGCGGGGCAGCCTCGGCTGGGACGAGCTGCTGACCCAGATGGTGCTCGGCGGTGTCCTGCTCTTCCTCGATCTGCAGGGTCTGTACTCGCTGGCTGTTCTGGACACCCGTACCGCCCGTGAGTGTTTCGGCCCCTCCGAAGGGGAGCTGCTCCAGCAGCGGATCGATGAGCTCGCCGCCAGCCGGGCCGCGGTGGTGCAGGCGGTCGACGCCGAACGCCGGCGTATCGAACGTGACCTGCACGACGGTGTTCAGCAGCGGCTGGTCGCGCTGGCCATGCTGCTCGGCCGCGCGCGCCGCAGCCGTGACCCCGAGCGGGCCGGTGCGCTGCTGGCCCAGGCGCACGAGGAGTCCCAGGGAGTCCTCAACGAGCTGCGGGAAGTGGCCTGGCGGGTCTACCCCTCGGCGCTGGACAGTCTCGGCCTGGAGGAAGCGCTGGGCGGGGTGGCCGAGCGGTGCGGCATCCCGCTGCGCATCCGGTTCGAGGCCGGCGCGCCGCTGCCCCAGCCCGTGGAGACGGCTGCCTACTTCGTGGTGTCCGAGGCCGTCACCAATGCCGCCAAGCACTCCGCGGCCACCGCCATCGAGGTGCGGGTGGCGCTCACCGGGGAGCGGCTCGCCGTACGGGTCGAGGACAACGGCCGGGGCGGCGCGGACCCGGCCGGCAGCGGACTGGCCGGGCTGCGCGGCCGGGTGGCCGCCCTGGACGGCGTGCTGCACATCGACAGCCCCCTCGGGGGACCCACCGTCATCTCAGCGGAGCTGCCATGCGCGTGATCCTCGCCGAGGACTCGGCCCTGCTGCGAGAGGGCCTGGTCCGGCTGCTGGCCGACGAGGGCCACGAGGTGGTGGCGGCGCTGGGTGACGCGGTGAACCTCCTCGGGGAGGTCGAGGTGCACCGGCCGGACATCGTCGTCGCCGACATCCGGATGCCGCCGACCCACACCGACGAGGGACTGCGGGCCGCCGTGGAGATCCGCGAGCGCTTCCCGGACGTCAGCGTGCTGGTGCTCTCGCAGCACATCGAGCGCAACTACGCCGCCCAGCTGCTGGCCTCCAACGCCGAACGGGTCGGCTACCTGCTCAAGGACCGGGTGGCCCAGGTCGAGGAGTTCCTGGACGCGCTGGAGCGCGTCCACGCGGGCGGGGCCGCCATCGACCCCGAGGTCGTACGGCAGTTGCTCGTCCGCACCACGCACGGCGATCCGCTGACCCGGCTCACCCCGCGCGAGCGCAGCGTGCTGGAGGCGCTGGCCATGGGGTACACCAACACGGCCATCGCCGAGAGGCTGCACCTGTCGCTCAGTTCGGTGGAGAAGAACCTCAACGGCGTCTTCGACAAACTGGACCTGCCACGCACCACCGGTTACAACCGGCGCATCCTGGCGGTCCTGCGCTACCTGGAGTCGTGAAGGGGTCTCCTCCCGGGCTCTTCGGGAGGGGGACCGCCGAGGCCGTCCCTCCGGCCGGTGCACGGCGGGCGGCGGCCTCCTCGCGCCGCGCCACGCGAACGCGTAGGGGGTGAGCGCGTTCTCGGACAGGTGCTCCATCCGGACGCAGCCGCCGATGCCGGCGTCGTCGGCCGGCTCCAGCAGGACGCCGAAGGCGCTGTGGTCCTCCAAGGGTGAATCCGGTGGAGCCGAGGACGGTCAGGCCTCCCGGTGCCGCTCCGCGAGGGACGGACCGGCGCACAGGTCCCTCAGGTCCGGACCCGGGTCGCTCTCCACCAGGTGCAGCGACTCTCCCCCGCGCGGCGCCCGTCCGCGGTGGCCGGTGGTGACGGACGCGGACTTCAGCCCGTGCAGCGGCACCTCGAACGTGCCGATCAGGCCCGCGCCGATGGCGTTGACGTGCGCGTGCGGCAGCGGCCGTCCGCCCGGCAGGACCGGGCCGGTGCCGGCCCTCACCGAGGTGACGGTGCAGATGACGTCGGCCGCGGCCTCCGGGACGGCGACCGGGACCACCTCGACGTCCGGGTCGAGGAACTGCGGGCACTCGGCGAAGGTCCGCTCGGGGGAGGGGCGACGTCGTGGACGAGGATGCGCTCCGGCGGGAAGACCCGGCTGAGGGCGTGCGCCTGGGTGACCGCCTGCGCCCCGGCGCCGACCGGGGCGAGCACCCGGCTGTCCGGGCGGGTTCGACGATGCCGGGGAATGACAATTTCCTGTCGGCTTTCCGATCGCCGCGGGTCGAAATGCAAAGCCGGAAGCGGAGACGGCCAGACGGTTCCTCCCCGGTCGGGATTTCAACCGGTGGCATTACGGGAAACCGCAGGATCCCCGGACGGTTTACCTCGTGTTCCGGACGCGACCGAGTCCCTAGCGTCTTCCCTGTCGCCACGCGGCACGGGCCAGTGCCCGCAGCAACGGAGGGAAGCAGAAGGTGCGAAAGAAACCGGCAACGGTACGGATCGCGCGATGGAGCGCCACGCGCCCGTGGTCCGCCATCGGGCTGTGGGTGGTCTTCGTCGCCCTGTGCCTCTTCCTGGGCGGGGCCGCCGGCACCGACAGGATCGGTGACGAGGAGTCCGGGGTCGGGGAGTCCGGCCGGGCGGGCCGCATCACCGCCGCGGGCGACTTCCCCGAGAAGCCCGAGGAGAACGTGCTGATCACGGCCGCGGACGGCCGCACGTTCGACGCCGGGGCGGCCCGGGAGGCGGCCGAGGACCTCTCGCAGCGGATGAAGGCGCTGCCCGAGGTGGAGAGCGTCGCCACCGCCGTGCCCGCCCCCGACGGCAAGGCGCTCCTGGTCACGGTGACCATGAGGGGCGACACGGAGAACGCCGACCAGCGGGTCCAGCCGCTGCTCGACGTCGGCGAGGCGACCGAGAAGGCCCACGACGGGCTGAGGATCGACGAGGTGGGCACGGGCTCGACCGCCAAGGGGCTGGGAGAGACCCTGGGCGAGGACTTCGTGAAGGCCGAACTGATCAGTCTCCCGCTGACCCTGCTGATCCTGCTGGTCGTCTTCGGCGCCGTCATCGCCGCCGGCGTCCCCGTGGTGCTCGCCCTCTCCTGCGTCGCCGCCGCGATCGGACTGTCGACCCTGGCCTCGCACGTCCTGCCCGAGACCAGCGCCGTCAGCAACATCATCCTGCTCATGGGCATGGCCGTCGGCGTGGACTACTCCCTCTTCCACCTCCAACGGGAACGGGAGGAACGCCGAAGGGGCGTCGCCCGCATCGACGCCGTCGAGATCGCCGCGAAGACCTCCGGGCACACCGTGGTGGTGTCCGGCACCACGGTGATCGTCTCGATGTCCGGTCTCTACCTCGCGGACGAGGCCACCTTCGCCTCCCTGGCCACCGGGTCGATCATCGTGGTCGCCGTCGCCGTTCTCGCCTCCCTGACCGCGCTGCCCGCGCTCCTCGCGAAGCTGGGACGCTGGGTCGACCGGCCGCGGGTGCCCTTCCTGTGGCGGCTGACCATGCGCTCGGGAGACTCGAAGCTGTGGCCGGTGCTGCTGCGGCCCGCCCTGGCGCGACCGGTGCGCACGCTCGTGGTGTCCGTCGGCGCCCTGCTGCTGCTCGCCCTGCCGGCCCTCGACATGAGACTGAAGCAGCCCGGCTCCGACGACCTGTCCCGGGACATCCCCGTCGTCCGGGCGATGGACCGGCTCACCGAGGCCTTCCCCAGCAAGGGCACCGTGCACCAGGTGGCCGTCCGCGCCCCCGCCGACCGGGCCGCCGACGTCGAGGCAGCCCTCGGCGGGCTGCTGAAGCGCACCGCGGGAGACGACCTGTTCGCCCACGACCAGACGCCCGCGATCCGCGCGTCGGCGGACAAGCGGGTGCACACCGTCCAGGTCGGCACGCCGCACTCGCCCAAGAGCGACGGCGCCCGTGACTCCCTCGAGCTGCTGCGGGACTGGGTGCCCCAGGCGATGGAGGGCGTGCCGGGGGCCGAGAGCGCGGTCGGCGGCAAGGTCGCCCGGGGCGTCGACTTCACCGGCCACCTGGAGGACCGGATGCCGTGGGTGGTGGGCTTCGTCCTGCTGCTGACCTTCGTCACCATGGCCCTCGTCTTCCGGTCACTGGCCGTGGCGCTCTCCGCGATCCTGCTCAACCTGCTGTCGGCCGCCGCCTCGTTCGGTGTCCTCGTCGCGGTCTTCCAGCACACCTGGGCCGAGGGGCTGCTGGACTTCCACAGCTCCGGAGCGGTCGTCTCCTGGCTGCCGCTGTTCCTCTTCGTGGTGCTGTTCGGCCTCTCCATGGACTACCACGTCTTCGTCGTGAGCCGGATCCGCGAGGCCGCCCGGAACGGCGCGACCGTCAAGGACGCCGTCCGCGAGGGCATCACCCGCTCCGCCGGGGTCGTCACCAGCGCGGCGATCGTCATGGTCGGGGTCTTCTCGATCTTCGGCACGCTGAGCATGGTCGAGTTCAAGCAGCTCGGCGTGGGCCTGGCGGCGGCGATCCTGCTGGACGCCGTGGTGATCCGCGTCCTCGTCCTGCCGGCCCTGATGACCGCGCTGGGCAAGTGGAACTGGTGGCCGGGCGACCGCTCGGCGGGCCGCGGCGGCCCGCACGCCCCGGGCTCTGACGACGCCCGCCGGCTGCGCCCGGTCCCGGCCGCCCGTCCGCACTACGCGGGAGCGCAGCACCAGCAGCCGCACGCGGACCGGCAGCTCCGCACGAACCGGCAGTCCTACAGGGACCAGCAGCCGCACGCGGACCGGCAGGACTACTCCGGGCAGCAGGGTGACGCCCCCTTCGGCACCCCGCGCCGGCCCCAGCCGCCCCAGCACCGCGACCACCGACCTGACTCCTGGCGGTAGCGGCAGGAAGCAGGTCCCTCCGACGAGGAGGGAGGGCAGCCCGTACACCCCCGGCGGGCGTCCTCTCTCCTCCCTCTCGGGCGGCCGGCCGGTCGGCCGACTGCCCGGCGGGCGCCACCGCGACCGGGTGCGCCCCTACGCGTCGGTGCTCATGGACGAGGCCGGTCCGATGACGGACGGCCTCACCGCATTCGTACCTGCGACCACGACGAGCGGCGGCCTGCTCCGCACGAGAGTCGCGGGCAGGAGCCGCTGCCCAGCATTCGGCGGGACCGGGACCGGGACCGGGACCGGGACCGGGCGCCGGTCCGCCCGCGGAGCCCTCCGGGTGATCGACCGGCGCAGGCCGGACCACGAGAACACCGGTGGCACCCGACGGCTCACCCCGGGCACACCCGCCGGATGCGGTAGGAACCGGAGCGGCCGGAACAGCGGGACGTACGGGTGGCACCACCGGTCACCGCACAGCCGCACCGAGGAATCCTCTGCCGTGCCGTACGGCGGCCCGTACGTTGGTTCCATGAGCGATGCCGGGCCCCCGGGCGGTTCTCCCGCCGACCTCGTCGTCACCGGGTGCGCGGTCCTGGTGCACGACGACGCGGAACGGATCGGATTCCGCAAGGACGCCGCGATCGTCGTCCGCGACCGGGTGATCGACGCGGTCACCACGGCCGCCGCCGCACGGAACGTGCCGGCCGTGACGCGGATCGAGGCCCACGGACAGATCGCGCTGCCCGGTCTGATCAACTGCCACACGCACGCCCCGATGGTGGCCCTGCGGGGTCTCGCCGAGGACCTGCCGACCGAGGAGTGGTTCAACGACGTCGTCTGGCCCGTCGAGACCAACCTCACCGAACGGGACGTGGAACTGGGCGCGCGGCTCGCCTGCGCCGAGATGATCCGGGGCGGGGTGACCTGCTTCGCCGACCACTACTTCCACATGGACGCGGTCGCCGACGTCGTCGCCGAGTGCGGGCTGCGCGCCCACCTCGGTCAGGCGTACTTCTCCGGCCAGGGCCCCCGGGGCCGGGAGGCGTCACTGCGGTTCGCGCTCACCCGGCGCGGCACCGCCGACGGCCGCATCACCACCGCACTCGCCCCGCACGCCCCGTACACCGTCACCGACGCCGACCTCGCCGCCACCGCCGACCTCGCCCGCACGCACGGCCTGCCCGTCCACATCCACGCCGCCGAGAACCGCGACCAGACCGACACCAGCCTGGCCCGGCACGGCCGCACCCCCATCGAGATCCTGGACCGCACCGGCCTGCTCGGCACCGACCTGCTCATCGCCCACGGGACCGGCATCCTGGAACGGGACCTGCCGCTGCTCGAACGCACGGGCGGCCGTACGGCGGTGGCCACCGCGCCGCGCGGCTACCTGAAGTTCGCCTGGCCGACCACCACCCCGGTACGGGCCCTGCGCGCGGCCGGCGTCCCCGTCGGCCTCGCCACGGACGGCGCCGCCTCCAACAACTCCCTCGACATCTGGGAGTCCATGGCGCTCACGTCCCTGATCCAGAAGTCCACCGAGGGCGACCCGCGCTGGCTGACCGCCCGCCAGGCCCTGCACCACGCCACCTCGCAGAGCGCCCGCGCGGTGGGCCTCGGGGACCGGATCGGCTCCCTCACGCCCGGCCGACGCGCCGACCTCGTCCTCGTCGACCTCACCGGCCCGCACACCCAGCCGGTCCACGACCTCGCCGCCACCTTGGTGCACAGCGCCCGCGCGGCCGACGTCCGCACGACGGTCGTCGACGGCCGCGTTCTGATGCGGGACCGCGTCCTGCTCACTCTCGACGTGCAAGTCACCGTGAGGGAACTGACGGACCGGCTGCCCGGACTGACCGCGCGCGACCACGGACGGCGCGTCCAGGAGTACGACACCTGACCCGGTCGCCCACCGGGCCCGGGCGTCGTCGGGGCCCACCGGGACCGGCCGAACGGGGCGGCGACGCGGCCCCGGACGCACCCACGGCCTGACACCGCCTGACGGCCAGCAACTCAAAAGCCTCGGAACACGCCGTCGTCGTCGACGGCGCCGGCGAACTCCTCGAAGTCCATGTTGGCGCCCGAGACGTTGTTCTCGATACTCCACAACTCGGCTGCCACAACGCGGACACGACGCCCACGCCCAGCCCGCAGGTCCACCACGAGAAGAGGCTGTTCAGTCGAGGCGACAGCTACGGAGTCCGCCAGGACAAGAAGTGGATGCTGGTACTCCGCGGGGATCAGGCCGAGGGCCTGGTCGAGTGTCAAGCCGTCGTACCTTCGGTCGTCGACGAGTGCGACATTGGCTAAGAATCCGTCCTCACTGGGCGAGAACAGCGCCGCCCGCAGCGCATCCCAAGCGTCGTCTGCCGAGAAGTCGGTTCGCACAACGAGGGCTTCCGAAGTGCAAGGGAGCTGATCCATGCGCGGACAGTACCGCCAGTCCGGTGAACCAACCCGGCCACAGCACTGGCGGTTCTTCGTCCACCGGGCGACCATCTGCTGCCAGGTCGGCCCGTGCGGCGGCAGGGAACCGGTGAACACCGGGCACGTGCCGGCGTTGCGGACGATCCCGCCATCACGGTTCACCGCATCCCGCAGCACCACCTCGGGCTCGACCCCGTCGGCGGCGAAGAACAGGTCCTCGAAGCTGCCCGACGGTTCCTTGGCGAACCGGCGTTCGTACCCCGGCTTCCGCAGGTCCTCCCACACGTCCCCCGCGGAACCGAGGACCTGCTCGACGCAGTCCCGGCGGGCCTGCCGGCTACCGGCTCTCCGCCGCACGGCCACAACCACACCGTCGCTCCCCGCCGCCCGCAGGCCCGGTGCAAGCTCCCGGCGTGCCCGGAGGCTCCGCACGCGATCATCTTGCGGGCCCAATGTCATTGCGTCCACCTACAGTTGCTCCGTCGGCCGCGTCCGTGCGGCCGGATCCGAACCCGAAGGGGCTCTCAAGATGCGTATACGAAGACGTGCGGCGGGTGTCGCGCTGGCCCTGGCGGCCGCGTCGATCCCTCTGCTCGGTGGCTCCGGCACGGCAGCGGCACAGAGCCAGGGCGGCATCGTCCTGCCGGTGCGGTCGCACTGGCAGACCCTCGCCGACGGCCGGCACGTGTACGTCAGCGCGCCCGGCGACGACGCGGTGCTGGCCACCGACCACGACGGGCGGGTCGTGAGGAAGGTGGAGGGTCTCGACGGGGCCCGCGGCATGGCGGAGTCGGCCGACGAGTCCACCCTGTACGTGGCGCTCCCGGACGCCGACGCGATCTCCGTCATCGACACCGCGACCTTGACCGAGACGCGGCGCATCTCCACCGGGACCGGCACCAAGCCGGAGAGTCTCGCCCTCGCCGGCGACCGGCTGTTCTTCAGCTACCAGGCCACCGTCTTCGACGCTGGCATCGGGTCGGTCGCCATCGCCGGGGCGACCCCGACCGTCAGCCTGGACGACAACCCCGTCTGGTACGGCAAACCGCGACTCGCCTCGTCGCCGGGCGCGCCCGACCGGCTCGTCGCCGCGGAGAGCGTGAGCGCGGCGGGCATGCGCGTGTACGACGTGAGCTCCGGGACGCTTCAGGAGACCGCCCACAGCGACGCCGTCGGCGACGTCGAGGACGTCGCGGTGACGCCGGACGGCAGCAGTGTGATCACCGCGAACGGGTACGACTACTACCACCAGCGCTGGCGCCTGTCGGACCTCACGCAGGAGGTTCGGTACGACACCGGCCCGTACCCCAACTCCGTCGCGGTCGGCCCCCACGGCACGGTCGCCGCGGGGATCGTGGCGGGGGGCGACTGGGACGTCCACCTCTACCGCCCCGGAGAGACCACCCCGTACCGCACGGTCGCGTTGTCGTGGCCGCACATGGATCTCCTTGACCGAGGCGTGGCCTGGGCGCCCGACGGCAACAGACTGTTCGCCACCCGCTTCCCCTACTCGGGCGAGGTCACTCTCGACATCGTCACCGACCTCGCCAAGGCATCCAGCACGATCACTCTGTCCGCCCCGCCGACGAACCCCGTCGGCACGCCGGTCACCGTGACGGGGAAACTGACCTCCCTGGTCCCCTTCCCTGAGCACAGAACGGTCACGGTGACGCGCAACGGCGTGGAACTGCCGGAGGCGCAGGTCGGACCGGACGGCACCTTCAGCTTCAGTGACACCCCGCCCGACTGGAACACGTACCCCCAGTACACGGTCACCTACGCAGGCGACGACCGGCATGTGCCCGGCACAGCGACCGTAGTGGTCGAATTCGTCAGCTGACCAGGCCGGGCAGTTCGCCCGAGCCCGTCACAAGGATGTGAGGCCGGCACCCCGCAGGACACCGGCCCCGCACCCGTACCGGTGGGAAGGGGCCGGGGCGGCCTTGTGCAGCTTGCGGGTGACCTGTCACGTCCGGTCGTGCGGACGCCGCCTACTGCGGCCACTGTGCCGGCGGAAAGCCGCCGCACCACCGCCGGTCCCGGTGCCGACCGACGGCTCGGCGGCCGGCCCGCTTTCGGCCCGGCCCCTGACCCCGCTGCCCCGCCCCCGGGACTTTTGCGCCGGACCGGCCGTGTCGTCGCCGGCCGGCCCGGTCGTAGCCGTAACGGCTGCGTCAGCCGCCGGCAGTCCTGCCGCCGTTCGGCCGCCCCGCCGCCGCGCTCGGCGTCCGCCCTGCCCACCCCGGCCGCGCCGTCTCCCGCTCCAGCCACGATCGGCATGTTCGACCGTAACGGTGCGAGTCCGCTCGGAGTCACCGTCTGCCGTCGTTGACCGGTCTCCCTTGTCCGCTTCCCCGCACAGTGCCGTGCGGTTGTGTCATGGGCGTGGATCCGGCTTCGACCGATCAGGGCATCGGCCTTCAGGAAGCTCTGTGTCCGAAGTGAGGCGCGGTTCTGGACACATCAGGAATCGGGCCGTGCGGGCCTGCCGAAAAGCGGCGGACTGAGGGCCGGGCGGTTCCCCGGCCGAGGTCAGGGGCTGGTGGGGACAGCGAAAGCGTCCAGGGACTCGGGGAGGGTTTGCCCGCCGTCGACGGTGAGGGACTGGCCGGTGACGAAGGAGGCTTCGTCGGAGGCGAGGAAGAGCACGGCGTGTGCGATGTCGACGGTCTCGCCGAGCCGTCCCAGCGGGATGGAGTCGGTCATCCGGCGCAGGTAGTCCGGCCCGAGGCCGGTCAGCCCTTCGGTGTACACGTTTCCGGGCAGGACGGCATTGACCGTGATGCCGTACGGCGCCAACTCCACAGCCGCGCCGCGCAGGAAACCCAACTGTCCCGCCTTGCTGGCCCCGTAGTGGGACCACCCCGCGTAGCCGGTCGTCGGGCCGGTGATCGAGGAGGTCAGGACGATCCGGCCGCGGCCAGCCCGTTCCATCGCGGGCAGACAGGCCCGCACGGACAGGATGGAGCCCCGGAGGTTGACGTCCAGGACCTCGTCCACGTCCTCGGCGGTCAGCTCACGCAGCGGACGTTCGGGGAAGATCCCGGCGTTGGCGCACAGCACATCGATCCCGCCGTACTGCCGTTCGGCCTCGGCTGCCATCTTCTCGATCTCTCCGGGCCGCCGCACGTCCACACCCATGCCCGCGACCCGCCCACCCGTGGCCTGGGCGAGGCCGTCTGCCACTTCGCGGGCCGTCTCCTGGTTCCGGCCTGTGAGCAACACGGCGGCGCCCTGCCGGGCGAAGAGTTCAGCGATACCGAGCCCGATCCCCCGCGTACCTCCGGTCACGATGACGGACCGGTCCTCCCAGCGTGTGAACGTCATGCCGTTTGCACCCCTCGCTGCCGTTCCTCCATTGCCGGGAAAGCCCGGCCGCTGTTCTGGTCACGCTAGCGACAGACCCGGATGGGGCGGCGAGTACCGGCCAGCACGTGAACACGCAGCGCAGGTCCGACAACGAGGAGGGGATGTTCCCGTCACCGCACAGGTGATCGTTGCGTCGCCGCCCGAACCCCGGCGCCTCAAAGCCGCACCGTTACGGCTGGCCGTGCCGGTCGTGCTGGTCACCGGGACGATCCTGCGTACCGTGGCGCCATCGGGCCACCAGCGTCCTGACGCCGGGCGGTTCTCCGCGCCGTTGTTACTGATCATTTCAGAATGACCTTGGTGTAGGGCTTGGCTGTGGGCGGGGCCTGCGGCAGACATTCCGTGAATGTCGGATGATCTTGTGCCTGATGACTTGTAGGACCGTGTGGCCCCGCTGCTCCCTCCTCGTCCGCCGCGGCGTCGACGGTATCCGGGCCGGCTGCCGGCGGATGACCGGGCCGCCCAGCGCGGGATCATCTATGTCTTGCGCACGGGTGTGACCTGGGTGGACGTGCCGACCGAGACGATCGGCCGCAGCGGGGTGACGTGCCGGCGGCGCCTGCGGGGCTGGACCGAGGCCGGCGTCCGGCCCCGCCTGCGCGAGATCCCCTCGCGGGACTCCGCGGGGCCGGCCTGCTGGACACGGAGGACGCCGCGGTCGACGACTCGCACGTCCGGGCCCTGAAAGGGGGGCTCACACCGGACCTTCACCGGTCGACCGCGGCTACGACTACGACTACGACAAGTACCGTCGGCTCCTGCGCGCTCGTGGCCTTCGGGCGACTCGACGGACCCGGCCCCGACCATGTTGTTGCCGGTCATCGGTGCATCTTCCATGGCCGGAGTCACACCGGACGTCTTGCCGTCCCGGCCGGACAGGGAAGCGCCGCGTTCCGGCGGGTTACTTCCGGGTGACGTCGGTGCAGTAGACGTCCTTGTCCGGCAGGTGGCCGGTGGCCAGGAAGCCGACGGTGGCCTTGTCGGCGCAGGCGGAGCCTGCGCCGTAGACGTGGTGCCCGCCGTTGTCGACACCGACGAAGGCAGAGCCGTCGCCGAGGGACTTGCGCAGCCCGACGCCGCTTTCCCACGGGGTGGCGTTGTCCCGGCGGTTCTGCAGGATCAGGGTGTTGCGCGGGCCGCCCTTCACGACCTTGGCGGTCGCCTCAGCCGGCTTGTCCCAGTAGGCGCATGCCCAGATGTTGGCGGGCATGCCCGCGGTGAGCGGCCACTTCTCGCGGTCGGCGGTGGTGCGGGCGGCGTAGCCGTCGACGTCGTGCGGCCATTCGGCGTCGCCGCAGGTGAGAGCCATGAACATGGTGGCCTGGTTGTCCGCGGGGATACCCGGGGGGGTCGGTGTGTCGGCGAACACCTCCTTGAGAACCGCGGTGTCGGCGGCCGTGGTGCTGCCGTGGGCCAGGTTGTCGGCGGCCTTCCAGAACTTGGCGAGCACGGGAAGGGTGTCGTTTCGCAGAAGCAGGGCGTAGGTCATGTTCCGCAGCAGCGCCCCGTCCAGTGACACCGGTGCGCCGGGAATCGCTGCGGGCGTGCGGTCGAGCCGGTCGGCGAGGGTGAGGTAGGTGCGGGTCACCTGTGCGACGTTCGCGCCCAGCTCGAGGGTGTCGGCCTGCGCCGCGGCGACGCGGGCGGCATCGGGGAACCGGTCGGCCATGCCCTTGCCCCAGGTGTCCGCCACCTGGCCGGCCCATACCTTGGTGGGGTCGACGTTGCCTTCCAGGATCATCCGGTCGGTGCGGTCCTGGAAGAGGGAGCGGTAGACGGCGCCGAGGTAGGTGCCGTAGGACTGGCCCCAGTAGGAGATCTTCTTCTCACCGAGCGCCTGGCGGATGCGGTCCATGTCGCGGGCGGTGTTGGCGGTGTTGTAGTACCGCAGGTTCTTGCCTGCCGTGTCGGCGCACTGCTTGGCGACGGTTTTGGCGAGGGCCACGTTCTTGGTGATCGAGCCGTCCGCGGCAGGATAGGGGAAGAGTCCGGGCACGCTGGGGTCCCGCAGACCGCAACTCTGTGGGGTGCTGTGTGCGACGCCGCGCGGGTCGAAACCGATCAGGTCGTAGCGGTCCAGCACGGACTTCGGCAGTGTGGACGCCATGGTTTCGGGCATGTCGAGACCGCCCAGGGCCGGCCCGCCGGGGTTCAGCAGCAGAACGCCATGTCGCTTCCCGGGCTGTGCGGTGGACAGCCGGGAGACCGCCACGTCGATCTTCATGCCGCCCGGGTTCCGGTAGTCGAGCGGCACCTCCAACGTTCCACAGGCCAGGTGGGGATCACGGGTTCGTTCCCCGGCCGGGGCCGGGCACTTGCCCCAGACGATCTTGGCGTCGCCCGCGGTCTCGCCGACGCTCTTGCCGGAGACCTCGGCCGGTCGCGAGCCCTTGTCGTCGGCACCACACGCGACCAGTGCGGTCCCTGCCAGCGTGGAGACCAGCAGAGCTGCGGTGATTCGGCGGCCTCCGGGGAAACCGTGCTGCGCGGAACTGCGTGTCGTGGTCATGGTGTTGTCCTCGGCTACTGGGCTGGTCGGCCTTGTCCGGCCGCTGTGTTGACGATTCGAGTCAACAAGAGAGCACCGGTGGCGCGCGTCACCCCAGAGAGGACAAAACAGGTAGCTCGCTCGGGGGATCCCGGGCCGATCCCGAGAACGGAGCGGCCGCCGTGGGGAGCGTCGGATGAGCCGTGGGCGGGACGAGCCACTTGGCCGACCGACCCGGAATGATCCCGGAGTTGATCGTGCCGGGGAGAGGTCCGCTCGTGTCGTCCGCGCCGTCGTGCAAGGGTCACCGGTATCCGGTGGAGGTCATCTCCCACTGCGTGCGGCTGTACCACCGCTTCCCGCTCGGCTTCCGCGAGGTGGAGGAGCTGATGCTCCAGCGCGGCGTCATCGTCTCGTACGAGACCGTGCGCCGCTGGCGCGCCAAGTTTGGTCAGGCGTATGCGAACGGACTGCGCAGCCGCCGGCCCCGGCCCGGGGACGAATGGCCTCCGGAGGAGGTGTTCATCAAGGCCAACGGCGAGCTGAAGTATCTGTGGCGAGTCGTCGGCGCCGACGGCACCGTCCTTGGCATCCTCGTGCAGAACCGGCGGGACGAGGCCGCCGCCAGACGGTTCTTCCGCCCCTTGACGAAGAAGACGCTCGCGGTGCCGCGGGTGGTCGTCACCGACAAGCTGCGCTCCTACCGCGCCGCCCACCGCGAGGTCATGCCCTCCGTCGAGCACCGCTGTCACAAGGGATTGAACAACCGGGCCGAGAACAGCCACCAGCCCACGCCCCATCGCGCCCCGGCGCGCCGTCAGACAGTCACCCACCCGACCACGTGACAGTGCCCCCACAGAAGATCCTCTGCCTGAGGTGCGCCGGGCCAGGTGGTCGGCGACGGACGTCATGTGCGCTGGGACGGTTGTTTGTGCTGAGCGGTGAGTCGGGTGCGGTGTCGCTTTTTGTGCAGGGTGGTTGGCGCGCCTGTGGGCACGGGAGTTGGCGGAGCACCGGTGCCGGGGCCGGGTGCGGGGCTGTTCCCAGCGGGTGGTCAGGCGTGTCCGGAGCAGGTCGTGGGCGGGCGCGAGGCGGGGCAGGGGCAGGCGGCCGGCGAGGTGGCGGAGGTGGGGAAACGGTGGGTGCTGGTGCCCTGGAGTCCTGGGCGAGGAAGCCGGGGGCCGGGTCGGAGGCGGTGGCTGTCGCGTTGGTCCAGTGGTGCGCGCCGAACCCGTACGGGGTGTGACCCAGATACGCGTCAAAGGGGCAATGAGTTGACCCTGAAGCGGTGAGCGTCCGGCCCGTCACCCGTTCGGCTCAACGTCGTCGGTGGTGATGTTGACCATCGTCCTGGGGTCTGGGGTGGGTTGTGACCTCGATCGAGCGGACCGCGTATCCGCGGTTCAAGCGGCTGATCACCGCGCGTGAGCTGCATCTGTTCTTCTCGCCGACTCGTGACGAGCTGGATCGTGCTGCTGAACGAGGCGATTGCCGATCTGGTCAACGCGCACGCCCGCCTGGACATCTCGCAGGCGTGGGGCGACGGCACCGCGGTGGCCGCCGACGGCACGCACATGGACACCTACCTGGACAACCTGCTCGCCGAGACGAGCGTCCGGTACGGGAAGCCGGGAGGCATCGCCTACCACCACATCTCGGACACGTACATCGCGCTGTCCACGCACTTCATCCCGTGCGGGGTGTGGGAGGCCGTCTACAGCATCGAGGGCCTGCTGAAGAACACCTCCGAGGTCGAGCCGACCACCGTGCACGCCGGTACGCAGGGCCAGTCCCAGCCGGTGTTCGCACTCGCCCACCTGCTGGGCTTCGACCTGATGCCCAGGATGCAGGAACCGGAAGGGCATGACCTCCTACCGGCCCTCCGAGCAGGCCGGGTGCGTGCACATCGACGCGCTGTTCGGCGAGCCGGGCAAGAACGTCATCGACTGGGACCTGATCGAGTCGCAGTTCCGGCACCTGATGCGGGTGGCGATCTCCGTACGCGAGGGAGCGGTCTCCTCGTCCACGCTGCTGAAGCGGCTGCGGTCGGGATCGTGGAAGAACGCCACCTACACCGCGTTCCGCGAGGCCGGCCGCATGATTCGCACCGTGCAGCTGCTGCGCTACCTCTCGGATGCCCCGCTGCGCCGGCGGGTGACCGCGGTGACGAACAAGGTCGAGGCGTTCAACGGCTTCTCCCAGTGGCTCGGCTTCGGCAACCGTGGCGTCCTCGGCCTGCGCCCGCCGTCTGTTCCGGCGGCGGATCCAACGCGTTCGGCGCGGGGTTCCATCTCCACGCTCACGTCACTCCGCCCCGGTGGCCAGAACCCACGCCGAACCCTACGGTTCGCACGGGGTCGCCCAGCTGATCAGAGAGGCTGGCGAGGTGCCGCGAGTACGTCCCTGAGTACCTTCTCGAGCGTGACGCGGGCCAGTTCGTGTCTCAGGGTCTCCTCGATGTCCTGGTAGATGCCCCGCATTGCCGGCTGGATGCCGTGACCCACCACGCATCCCTGGTCCGGGGTGGTGCGGTGCATCGCGAACAGCGGGCCGGGTTCCACTGCCTCGTACACGTCGAGCAGGGTGATCGACCCCAGCTCGCGCGCCAGCGACCAGCCCGCGCCCGCGCCCCGCCGGGACTCCACGAGCCCGGCCCTGCGCAGCTCGCCGAGCAGCCGCCTGATCACCACGGGGTTGGTGTTCGCGCTGGCTGCGATCTTCTCGGAGGTGGCGACCTCGTGGCCCTGGCGCTGGTAGAGACCGATCCAGGCCAGCGCATGGGCGGCAATGGTCAGCCTGCTGTTGGCGCTCATGATCCCTCCTCCGGTCGCAACGCTCCATGTTACGACAGCGCAGTCGCAACAGTGAAGGTTGCGACAATCTGCTGTAACCTTTATCGTTACGACAGCCGGGAAGGGTCGATCGAAGACAAGCGCGGACCGTGAGCGTGTCGCGAATTCAAAGGAGAACAGGAATGGAAAGTAACGAAAAGACCATTCGCGAGGCTTACCGGCTCGCGGAAGGAAACGTTCTCGACGGTGACGGTTTCCTGGCCTTGTTCACCGAGGACGGGTCGTTCAACGACATGTCGACCTCGCAGAGTTTCCGCGGGGAGCAGATTCCTCAGGTGATCGCGGGCCTCGCCCGCTCGTTCCCCGATGTACACCGTGAGCTGCTCGAGGTACATGCGTTCGGTGATGTCGTCGCCGTCGAGTTGCGAATCCAGGGCACGCATCTCGGAGGGTTTCCGACTCCGGTCGGTGAGATCCCACCGACCGGGAACCGGATCGACGTGCCGGCGGCGGACCTCTGGTACCTCCGTGACGGAAAGATCGAAAGGTTCAATTGCTACAACTCGATGAGCGTGTGGCTTGATCAAATCGGGGTCCACCCCGACTTCAAGTCCGCAGTCGAAGCCACCGAGACGGCAGCCACGACGGCGTAACTCTGCCGGTCAGCGCCGAGTATGCGACAAGACACTCCCTTCTTCGGGCCGCATACCCGGCGCTGCTTCCTGAACGAAGGCGTTGTGCGCACCCAACCGCCGACACGACCCGGCAGGCCGACTCATCGAGTATCAGCAGCCCTGGCCGGCAGGTAGGGCGACGACCCACATCGAGTGACGTTCTCCGGGCCCGCCTCCACGAGACACACGGCTGCGACGAGACCCCACCCCAAAGATCATCGAGGTACGCAGGGCCGGACTGCCCCTTCCCCATGCCGCCAAGCCCTGCGCATCCGACGCTGACCGTGGACGAGTTCCACGCGTGCGCGGACCGTGGAGGGCTCGGCCTGCCATGAGTCCGTGACGATCACGAGAACCGACGCGGAGGCCGGCGCAGGAGACGGCACCACCCGCGCCCCTTGCCCCGCCCTTGGGCAGGACGACGACTCCCAGCTCGACGCCTTGCGGGCCACGGCATCCCGAGGGACAAGATCTTCAACGAGAAGATCAGCACCCGCGTCCGCGGAGGGCCCAGTTCGAGGAGGCGCTCGTACGGCGCGGGAGGTCAAGGCCCACGCCCCGCACTGCCGCGTCATCTTCACCGTGTACGAGAGGAAGCGGCTCGGCCGCGACGCCGCCGAACTCACCGCGCTCGCCGACCACCTCACCGCCCACGGCCTGGTCCTGGAGATGCCCGCCGGGCCCCTGCCCGGCATCCACGACCCCACCGGCCCCGGCAAGCTGCTGTTCGCGTTCTTCGCGGCGATGGCGGAGACCGAACGGGAGAACATCCGGGAGCCGCCGCGTCCAGGGCCTGGGCGCCCGGCAGAAGGAACGCCTGCTCGAACTCTTCGCGCCAGCGGCCTGACCACCGCGAACACCAAGCTCCCGGCCGGGGCCCTCTGCTGTCCTTCTACCGCTCCCGCAGCTCGTACGGGTTGATCTCCGCGTACCGGTCGTCCGCCTCAGTCAGGCCGAAGCCTTCCTCCCACGCTGAGGTCTCCAGCCAGTTCACCGGCCCGCCGGCCCGGAACCGCGGATGCTCCCAGCGGGGCTCGCCCACACGGAACGCGTGCACTTGGGGCTGCTCGTCGCCGTTCCGGCGGACGAACTTCTCGTCGTAGATGAGGAAGTGCCCCATGTCGTCGCGGTCCTCGCGAACCTCCTCCGGGAGCGTGACCACCCGGGTCACCTTGTCGTCGTCGCAGTCGACATCGACCATCACCGGCATCACGTACCGGGCCCACCGCTTCGCCACCGCGGCCCCGCCCATCACATCGCGTAGTCGGCGGCACGCTACCGGGACTGTGCCCACCCGGGGGAGCAAAGGCCAGAGCACCACCCTCGTACGAGGCTGTGGCCTCTCCCGGGCACTCAGGCTGCCCGTCAGGGCTTCAAGATCAACTCATTGCCCCTTTGACGCGTATCCGGGTCACACCCCCGTACCGGTCGAGCAGCTTCCTACGGCCCCGTCGTGCCCCCCATCTCCCACCACCGTCTCGCGGGTACGCCGTCGCCGCCCGGGGGCGGGAGGTCGCCCGCGTCATGGGCGGCGGCGCGTTCGCGCAGGATGCGCCGGAGGTGGACGAGGGCCGGTGGGGACGGTCTCGTGGCCGGCCAGGCGAGGAGCGCGGTGCAGGGAGGAAGATCCGTCACGGCGACGTAGCGGACGCCGGGGCGGGGCATGAGGGCACGGCAGCTCTCGGAGATGAACCGGATGCCGTGCCCCAGGCTGACGTGCGCGATGGACGACTCCAGGGTGGTCACCTCGTGGGCGGTGTAGCGCACGGGGCGGCCGTCGGGGCGGGGATCGGCCGCCCAGAACTCCCGCCATCGCGGATGCACGTGGGGGGAGAAGCCGACGACGGGCAGATCGGCGAGCTGGGCCAGGGAGACCTCGTCCCGGTCCGCGAGCGGGTGGCGGTCGGGCAGGCACACGAACCGCGTCTCCGAACCGATCGCCAGGGTGCGGATGCCCTCCGGCATGGGGCCGTAGCACACCACCGCGTCGAGCCGGCCGTCGAGCAGCGCCCCCACCTGCTCGACGTTGTCCACGTCCCGCCAGTCCACCTCGGGGGCGCCGTGCCGGGCCCGCAACTCCTCGAACATGATCCGCAGGGCGGGGAGGGCCGACAGGTAGCTGCCGATCCGCAGGCGCCGCGCCCCACCCCGGGCGACCTCACGGACGGCGTCCCGCAGGGTGTCGGCGGCTTCCACCACGGCACGTGCGTGGGGCAGCAGATCCTGTCCGGCCGCGGTGAGTTCGGCCCGGCGCGTGGAGCGGTCGACGAGGGTCACGCCCCACAGCTCCTCCAGCGCGCGGATGGTGCGGCTGAGCGCGGGCTGACTGACGAACATGCGCCGGGCGGCCCGTCCGAAGTGCAGTTCGTCCGCGAGCGCGAGCAGCAGCCGCAGTTGTTGCGTGCTTGGGTCGGTGGCCATCTCCCCCGCCAGAACCGTCCGGACCTGCGTCGATGCGGGCAGGTTATCAATGCCCCCTGACCGCGCATCAGTTATTCCTTCCCTGGTCATCCCCTGATCGCGACGATGAGAGGCATGGGAACGCGGAGGCGGGAGACCGCCTCCCGACGTGGGAAGGACGCCGTGAGGAAACCGAATGTGTCCGGCCGGCTGCCGGTGATCGTCCTCGGTGTGGCGCTGATGACCGGGTCGACCGCCTGCGGGGACGAGGGCGACGACGCGGGCCCCGGCTGGGCGGCCGGGGCGTGGGGGAAGGCGGGCGCGCCCGTCCTGGACGGCGCCGAGCAGGTGGCCCAGGCGCTGCCCAGCAAGGTCGGCGTGCCCGAGGGCTGGTCGGCGTACACGCCCAGGCTGCTCGACGGCTCCGAGTCCGCCGCCGCGTGCCAGGAGGAGGCCGGGACGGTGTGTGCCGGGCTGCACACCGCCGACCGGGTGAAACTCGTCGGGGAGCGGCCCGGCCCCGACGGGGAGGGCACGGAAACGGCCTTCGCGCGATTCGCCGTGCTCGCCTTCGACACCCCGGAGAACGCGGCCGTGGCGCACAAGATGATCGCGGCCGCGTTGCCCCGGAACGCCGAGGACCCGGTGAAGCCGGTGAAACCGGACGCGGGCGCCGACGAGACCGCGGCCTTCGCCGAGACGAAGGACGGCAGGAGCACGCCCTGGGCCTGGGAGGCCGTGCTGCGCGTCGGAGGGACGGTCGTCCGGATCGAGTGCACCAACCTCGCCGGCGACGCCGAGTTCGAGAAGCTGGCGAAGCTCCAAGTGGAGCGCGTCAGGAAGGTGGCGGCGGGCGAACACCCCGACGCCTGACACGGTGGGCCGTCAGCGCGTCAGGCCGTGCAGCAGCAGGCCCGCGAGGTTCCGGTACGCTTCCGCGTCGCTGAGGCCGGTCGCCGACGCGGCCTGACGGCGCTGGACGCGGGCCATGACCGAGGAGATGACGTCGGCGGCGAGCGGGGGAGCGCCGGCCCTTCTGCACCGCGCGCAGCTGCTCCCCGTCGGCCTCCGGATGTCCGGCGAGCACCGCGGTCGACGGACGCCGTGGTACGGAGCGCGACGTCGACGGCCCCCGGCCCGGCCGGTGCTGAAGCGGACCTCGACCGACTGCGGTGAGCGGACCCAGCCGAGCCGCACCATCCAGTCGAACTCGACCCTGCGCACCCCGAGCCGGGCGGCGGCCTGCTCGGGGCCCGAGCGGGGCGGCGGCGGTGCCAGGTCCGCCAGGTCCTCGCGCCGGCAGACCTGGCCGACCCGGACGGGATGGTGCAGCATCCCGTCCGGGTTCGCGCTCAGGTCGACCAGCAGGCCGTGGGCGACGAACCGCCGGACCGCGAACGCCGTCACGTTCGCCTTCTCGCGGGACACGTTCGGGGGCAGGGAGCGGGGATGCGGCCAGTGCGTCGACCGCATCTCGCCGAAGCCCCCTTGCGAGCGGGCACCCTGGCCACCCACCACAGCCAGGATCCGTGCCGTCCCGTCGCTTCTTTCGGTGCCTGGAGGCCGTCTGCTTCCCCGCCGGGCGGGATCGAGATCCGTTCGATTCGAGCCTGCGGGTCGGAGGCCGGAAAGAGGGGGACGCGCCTTCGTGGGTGCGGGGCCTTCCCGTCGGGCGAGGACGGGCGGGGCCCGCTGCTCCCGCACGGCCCGGCCAGTGTGGTAACGCCTGTTACCATGGGGGTATGGCGAAGACACAACTGGGCGCACGCGTGGACGAGGACGTCGCGGAACTGGCGAGGAAGCGCGCCGCCGATCTGGGGCTGAGCATCGGGGACTACCTCGCCCGGCTGGTGCAGGACGACGCCAGCGGCCTGCGCGCCCGCGCGGTGGACGCCGCCGCCCGCTTCCTGGCCGACCACCAGGCACTCTTCGACGAGGCCGAGGACAGCCAGCCCACGAAGACGACTCGGGGAGCGCGCGCCGCCTGATGGACCTGCACGTCGACGTCCCCTGGATCCTGCAGGTCGCCGAGGCCGCCGGGGCCGACGACCCGGCCCCCGACGACTACGGCGTCCCCGCCGCGGCGGTCGCCCGCCACCGGGCCGAACTGTTCGAGCAGCCCGTCTACGACGGCCCCTACGCCAAGGCCGCCGCCCTGGTGCACACGCTGGGCCGCTGCCGCTGGCTGGAGCGCTCCAACCTGGCCGTCGCCGCCGCCACCGGCGTGATGTACCTCGAAGCCGCCGGGATCACCGTCAAACCCGCCCGTGAGGACGCCCTCGCCCTCAAGGACCTCCTCCTCGACCCCGCCTGCACCGCCGGAAAGATCGCCGCCCTGCTGCGCAGCTGGCCCACCGCCACCTGACCGGCGCCCGCAGGACCCGGCGTCCGCCCCGGACTTCCGGAGCGTTGTCTCACGCGAGACGGATGCCCCCACGGTTGCGGGCCTCCGGGGCGGCACCGAAGCTCGGCTGTGACCGGATCACCCGGCGGGGGAGCGGGGCGTGGGCGGCCTGTTGCCCGACACCGCCGGCCGGACGCAGGACGGGATCGGCACCGTCCTCTCCGCCAGGCCGAGCCCGGACAGTTCGCTCTCGCCGGGGCGGGTGCCGCACGGCCCGCCCCGGCACCCCCACTGAGCCCGCGCGGAACCCGCTCGGGGGCGTGGGGGTAGTGCCGTAGCTGGACTCGGTCAATGAGACGCATGCGAAGGACGCCGGGCCCGGACGACGTCGACGTCGCGGGCGCGCCCGGTAGCTGTCCGGCTCGGCGACCCGGTCACGGCATCCCCGGGCGGGGCGCCCACCCGTGCCGCGCCGGGTCCGGTGCGGGCGTCGAGGGAGCGCAGAGCGGCAGGGCAGCGCCGGGCCGCTGTGCCCGGCCGCAGCGTCGTGTCTCCCTGATCGGGTGACGGTGCGTCGGTGGTGTGCGGATGCGGCCGTCGGTGACGGTTCGCGCGGTATCGGACATCGGTCCGCCGGGCGCAGGGGCCGTCCGGGCGCACGTCCTGGCGTCGTCCCGCGGTTTCGGAAGGGACGGGTGCAGATGCGGACGGCGCTCGCGCACGGGATGAGCGGCTGGGCTGGGCGTTCGGGCTGACAGCAGATGATCCGGCTGCGAGGAGTGCGGCACGCGCTGGTCGTCGTCCCTCGGTCCGCCACCGCGCACGCGGTGGCGGACCGACAGCGCATCCCGCGCTATGGCGACCTGGCGTGACCTCACGGTCGGCGCCCTGTGACTGAACGGCGCGAGGAACACCGCCTCCGGCCGTCGCCGCACTGCGCGTGACGCCCGCCGACCCCTCACGCTCCTCGACCTCGCTCGAGCTCGAAGTGGACGTCACTTGACCACTTCGAAGCCCTGAGGGCTGTCGCACGAATAACTTCAGGATCTGATCTCGGTCAGGCGGGCTGTCTCGCGAGGGCATCGAGTGGAACGGCGCTTCGACGTTCGTGAGTTGTTTTCCGACGGTTCCCCGGTCCGCTCAGGGGTCGACCGGGTCCGGCGTATGCGTTCTCGGCGTTCCCTCAGGCCGAGACGAGAGGTGACGCCGCCTCAGATGGTCGGGGTGTCGTCAACGATCGGCCTGTGGATCTCGACGACCGGCTTCCACCCCGCGGAGAACTCGATGAAGTCCGCACGGGTGGGGTAGGTGTCGATCGCGCGACGGTCACGCTTGGGGCTGTCGCTCCCCTTGCGCCCCCGGGGGATCTGCTCCTCGAAGATGTCGACCTTCACGTCGGGAACCTCCTTGAGGCCCTGGCGCCAGATCTGCACGAGGTCGGCGCCGAACGCCTGCCGGGCCGCAGCGTAAAGGGCCGTGAGGGCCCCCTTGTCCCCACCAGGGACGAAAAGTGCCAGGTCCAGCACGACGCCGGCGGACTGGAGGACCTCGATGGTCGCCGAGCCGTTCTCGTCGGCCAAGTAGATTCCGGCTTCGTTCTCGTCGTCGGGAAGGCAGGAGACCTCTTCCTGGAATATGGTTCTCGCCGTGATCGAGCCGCCCTCGAAATCCTCACCGGGCTTGGTCAGAAAAGCAGGGACATAGCAGTCGGGAAGTTTGAGTTCTGCCGTGTCGGCGGAAACGAAGAGCCTGTCCTGCACGCCGAGCTTCGTCACCTCTTCCAGCGAGAGGCGGCGAGCGGCGATCTTCTCCGTGTTCACGATTTCCCTTTCAGGTTGCACTGTCCCTCCGAGCAGGAACGCTACCACGAAACCCTGAGGCCAACTGCCCAGTAATCTTTGGGTGAACGGCCTCCGGTGACCTGCACAGGAGGGCATTGAAGCGAGTGCCACTCGGCCGGGAACACGCATCCGCCAGGTAGTGTCCCCCGTCATGGTGTCGGGGATCAACTGGCGATTGCATTTCGGTGTGTTGGGTAGCATGGAGGAACTAAGAGAGAGGTTGCGGTAGATATCGCCCATATCCCCTTCGGGGAGGTGGTGGCGAGATAAGGCGTTCCATTCGTTGTGCATCTCGAAGAGCGCAGCGGAAACCAGCCGGATGGCCCGACAGCGCAACAACGGAGACCCCCACCGGCAACACCTGGGTGGAGCGTGAACCGGAAGTCGCGTACTACTGCGCCCTCTTCGGTCAGGACTTCGGCATGCGAGACCTCGCGATGGAATGTCTTGTGAGTGAGCCTTTTCAGCGCTGACGCTCCGGGGTGGGGACGGCTGCGTGCCCTGTGGAAGGTCCGCCGGGACTTCAGCCGTGCGGACACCCCGTTCGACCGGTGCCCGTGCCGCTGACAGGGCCCGGTTCGTCGTGCGCTGGGTCGGTGTGGGTTCCCGGCGGGGCGGGCGTCGGACCGGTGTGGTCACCCAGGGGCCGGCGCCGGTGTGGGCGCGGTCGGCGAGGACGGGGATGCCCTGGCGTTCGCGGATCCGGATGATCCGGTGGGTGCGGGCCGCGGTGAGGCCGTGGACGCGGCCGGGCGGCGCGGGTGAGCAACGGCCGCCCCCAGCGCATCAAGACCACATCCGGCACGCGGACCTTCGTCGACCTGACCTACAGCTACGCCGGCGCGGGCAAGGACACCTCCAGGATCCGCACCCGCACCGACGACCTCACCAGCCGCGACGGCGGCAAGAACACCTGCCCGGGGTCCACCACGTACACCTACGACGACGCCAGCGAGCTGACCGGCCGGAACGGCTCCACCACCGGCTGGTCCTACGACAAGCTCGGCAACGAAACCGCCGCAGCCGGCAACACCCCCCGCACCGGCGAGACCTGGACCGACCACAGCCAGCTCTCCAACATCACCGCAGGCGGCAAGACCTACGATCTCGTCCACGCCGGCACCAGCAACCACGAGCGCACCGAACTGGGTCCGACCTGGTTCCACCACACCGCGCTCGACCTGGCCTCCACGACCACCAACGGCGTCGACACCGGATTCGTCCGCGAACCGGCGGGCACCCTGAACTCCACGACGACGGGGGGAAGTCCTCCTACTACCTCACCGACGTCACCGGCAAGCGCACCCACACCTACGCCTACGGCCCCACCGGCCTGCCCCGCACCGCGCCGACCGAGGCCGTCCCCAGCCGTACCGCTACGCGGGCGCCTGTCTGGATCCGACGGGTCTGTACAAGATGGGCCACCGCTACTACGCCCCCGCCCTCGGCCGCTTCACCCGGCCCGACCCGTCGGGGCAGGAGACCAACCCCTACCTCTACGCGGGCGGCGACCCCGTCAACCACACCGACCCCACTGGACTGGCTCCCTCTGCTGGAGAAATCACCGTGGTGACCTTGGGCGTCGTCAGCATGGCGACGGGGGCGGGCGGAGCCTTGGCTGCAGGAGCCGTCACGGCGCAGGTGCTCGGCGGTATCAGCCTCACCACCGGTATGGCGGGCGGTATCGGTGGGGTGGCCCGCATGTTCTCGGACGGGTGTCAGCACTCCAGCTGTAGATCGTGATCTTGTTGCTGGAGTGTGGTGGAGAGAGGGCCGCCGCCGGTCGTCGACGAGATCGAGCCGGCCGGCAGAGGCGTCCGCTACTCGAGTCCTCCGAGACGGCGGGCATCTCTGATCTCGTGGAGCCTGGCAGCCGTCATCGGGGTCCACTCCCTCCTCTGTCCAGCGGCACGAAGGGCTTCCCCGACCTCGCTGAGCTTCGCGGAGGACAACACGCCCACCCGCTCGATCAGGTCGTCCCGGGCCACGGTGGTCAGCCAGGTGCAAGGAGTAAAGCCCGGACCCGGGAACGCGAACCGCAGCACACCTTCGAAGGGCAGTCCTTCCAGGGCGCCTATCGCCACTTCAACGCCCAGGCCGCTGATGTCGACGCCCGCTGGAGCAACGACCTGCATCGCCTGGAAACCGGATGACTCGTCATCCGACAGCAGCACGACCGGGCGTCGCTCGTCGAAGTCGACCCACCAGACTTCGCCGCGTTGCATGTGGTCCTCCTGGCACGAGACGGCGGGCGAACGCTGCGTGTCCCGAGCAGGACACGCAAGGGATACGGCCCCGTCTTCGCACGTCGTGACCGACGGGTGGTGAAGACGGGTGCGGCCACCGTTGATCATCGGTGTGTGAAGACTGAAGATCATGCGGTGGCCACGGGTCACAGCGTAGACCCTGCCCGCTGGCAGGAGGCGTTCGAGGTCCTGATGCCTCGGATAGCAGGCCGGTTCGCACGGGTTGAACCCCGGCGCCGGGTCGGCTACGTGCTCGCCGTCGCCTGCTCCCATGAAGTGACCACCGGTGCCGGGAAGTTCCACGCGGATGCCCTGGCTGCGAAAGTTCCGAAGCGGGCCTGGCAGAAGCTGTCGGCCGGGGCCGGCGCCAAGGGGTACCGCTACTACGACCGGGCCGTCATCCACCTGGCCGAACCCCGCCCCGGCAGCCATCAGCCGCTGATCCGCCGCAACCGCACCACCGGTGAACCGGCCTACTACCGCTGCTGGTCGCCAGCTCCGGTGCCTTTGGCCACGCTGGTGCGGTCGCCGGGTCGCCGGGTCGCCGGGTCGCCGGGTCGCCGGGTCGAGATGGCGGGTGGGGGAGACTTTCCAGGCCGGAAAGGGCCTGGCCGGACTGGACGAGCACCAACTCCGCCGCTTCACCTCGTGGTCTCGCTGGGTCACCCTCGCCATGCTCGCCCACGCCTTCCTCGCCGTCGTCCGTGCCCACGAACACGCCCGCGACCCCGCTCCCAACGGGCTGGTCCCGCTCACCTGCAACGAGATCCAGGAACTATTCACGACGCTCGTCGTCCGGCCCGTGCACGATGTGGCCCACCTACTCGGCTGGTCCGACTGGCGACGCCGCCGTCAGGCCCGAGCCCAGGGCAGCCATTACCTCCGACAAGCCGCGAACCAGACATGAAGATCACGATCTACAGCTGGAGTATGAGAAATGAAGATCGCCGCTTACGGCCTGCTTGCGGTATCGCTGATCGCGACGGCTGTCGCCACCGGCGCGATGGTCACCAGTGACGCGGAATCGACGCGTCACCGATCAGCAAGAAAAGCTGTGCTCATCATCGCGCCTTTCATCGTGCTCGGCATCGCAGGGATCCTCCTGACATAGCCGAGGTTCCTCGGGCGGGTTCGTGCCGCGTTGCTGCACGAACCCGCCTCCTGCCGTCACCGACGTCACCGGCAGGCGCACCCACACCTACGCCTACGGCCCCGCCGTGCGGGTGCCGAATGTTACGTCCTCGCAGGTCCACCGGCGTGAGCGTACGCGTGGAGGACGCCGCCGGGTCGATCACGTCGATGGACTTCGAGGGGGCCGGCTCGGTCCGGCTCGGTGATCGGGTCGGGGACCGGCCGAAGCGGCGCCGCGCTGTGCGGGGTGCGGTGAGGCCGATGCCCGTTATGGAAGGACTCGAACTCGCGGAGCGCGTGCGGCAGGTGGGACCGGTTCCAGATCAAGGTGCGGTCGAGGAGTTCGCGCCTGCGGGTCTGCACCCACCGTTCCGTGATCGAGTTCGTGCGGGGAATGCGGATGCCGGTGCGACGGAGGAGGACCTGCATCCGATCGTCGCTGAGGCCATCACCGAGTCGTATTTCACAGAAATGGGGCACCCGCGCCGCTGGCCTGCGCGCGGATTTCACGCACGTCTCGCAAGTAGAGTTCCGGTTCTGACCCGGCCGAGTTCCAGACCTGCTAAGAACGTATCCGTGAGCCAAAGCACGATAGTTGTCACATAGGCAGGCGTGTGGTCACCACGGCCGCCAGGCGGTGGCTCAGTTTCCGAGGTCGGTTTCTGGCTCGGATCCCGTGAATGGGGCAGCGGACAACTTGGCCGCGGAGTGCTTGGGCGTGACGTCCCAGAGCGTCGTCGACCCCGAGACGCGAGGGGGATGCCTGGCGGCCGCGTCCGAGGCCCGCTATCGGGTACCGGGCCGCTTTCCGCCCTCGGTGTGGGTATGGGGCACTAACGTGCAGTCAGGTGCTGTGACGGTGAGAAGGGCTCGGGCGATGCTCAACGAGGCGATGACGGCGCTGGCTGCGGCCGGTGGTACGGCAGTCGTGCAGGCCGCGGGGACGGATGTGTGGCACGGGCTGCGTGACCGGGTGGCGCGGCTGCTCAGTCGGGGTGACGAAGAACGCCGCCGAGTGCAGCTGGAGCGACTGGACCGGACCGCGGCCGCGCTGGCGGCTGGCGGAGATGGTGCGGACGAGCAGACGTGCACACGCCAGGAGGCGGTTTGGCAGGAGCGCTTCGAGACGCTGCTGGAGTCGCTGGGAGAGGACGAACGAGAGGCGGTGTACGCCGAGCTGCGGACGATCATCGACGAGTCGCCGGGGCAGGTCGAAGTGCGGGGAGTACACAACGAGATCAGTGGCGGCACGCAGTACGGGACGGTGATCCAGGGCCGTGACTTCCACGGTCCGATCTACTCCACCCTGACAGACCCTGCCCGTCGACCAGCCGAGTAGGCTTTATCCGACCTCGACCCTTTGCGTCTCGAAGGCCGGTCCCATGGTGTTGAGGTATCCGAGCGACGGAGCGACCAGGCCGGCCGCCACCCACCAGGTGTCCCACCCGAAGTGGACTACGAGCGCGCCGATGAGCAGGAAGACGACCACCCCTTGCCTGCCGCTGACCCAGCACCCGGCCAGGACGGTGCAGGCGGCGAGCAGCCACCAGGGGCCGCCTGCGAAGTAGGCCAGAGCGAGCCCGGCGGTAAGAAACACCGACACGCAGCCTTCGAGCCGAAGGGATACTGCCTCCAGCAGCGGCTCGCGTTGCTGCTCGACGGGCGAGTTGCGCTGCTTTGGGCCGTTCACCAGGGCCCGTGCCGTGCGCAGGCTGCCCAGCAGCAGCGCCCATCCTGCGAGTATCCACCACGGGGCTTCGACGACCGCCGCGACGACCACGCCGACGATCGTCAGCAGTTGCACGCATCCCCCGCGTTTCTCTTGTGCGATCGTGGTGACGTTCAGCAGTTCCTCGGGCTCATCTACGGAGCCGGCGGGGAGATTCTGGGCCCAGGCTCGTACCTTTTTGACCTCGTCGACGGCGCCGCTGTCGGTCAGTGCCTCCACGGCCTCCTCCGCGGCGCGTCGTGCGGCCGTCATGCGCTGGACCGCCGCGTATGCCTTGGCGAGCGCCGCCAGTTCGACGCCCTCGCGGTGCCGGTTTCCCAGGTCTCGCCAGACTTCCAGGGCCTTTTGGTGCACTTGGTACGCAGCACTGTGCTTCGTACGGTCGGACAGCATGAGCCCCAGGCGGTGCAGTGCCTCGCCCTCACCGTTCTTGTCTCCCACCGAGCGGTGGTAGTCGACATCCTTCTGCATCGCGGCCGCTACGTCCACGACGTACCCGTTGAACGTGAGAGCGATGGACAAGCGATTCATCAGCAGGGCCTCGAGGTCCTCGTCACCGCTCTCCCGGCAGAGCTGCAGAGCGCGATTGCGGTACTCGATCGAACGCCGGTGCTGGTTGCTCTGTCCGTAGAGCACGGCCAGCGTTGTACATGCTCTGGCCTCGACCTTGGTATGTCCCTCGTCCCGAGCGAGCTTTTCCACGGCCTCGGCCTCCGAGATCGTCTCGTGGTAGTGCCTCGCGCCGAGGTGGATGTTGGCCGCGGCGGCCCGCATGTTCAATTCGGAGAAGCGATCTCCGCCGGCGGCATAAAGCGCGGCGCTGCGGTAGGCAGCGGCCAGCGCCTCGTCCGTCTCACCCAGGTTGGCCAGCACGAGAGCAAGCTCGTCCCTTACTGCTGCCTCCGCCAGCGGGGACCCAAGGGCACGAAACCGCTGAGCGGATTCCCGGTACGCGGACGCCGCCTGTTGGAAATGCTGCCCATTGTTCAGGGCGATCCCCATGTAGCGCAGCGCACATGCGACTGACTCCTCGTCGTCGATGGCCCGCCACAGCTTCAGGGACTGTTCCAGGTAAGACAGCCCTTCGCTGAACCGTCCCGCGGCCGCCAGCGACCTGCCGAGCGCTAGCAGCGCCTGCGCCCGGCGTCCGGTGTCCGCGAAGCGTCCTGCGGCATCGACCTCGTGCAGGCACAGGAGGATGCGAGTGGGGAAGTCGGAGCGCTCGGGGAGGAAGGTGCGAACGGCCGCGGCCAGTTCCGCGGCCAGACGGTCCATCCCGGCCGCGGCGGCGGCCGGAACCGCCGTGAGCAGGTTGACGCGCTCCCGCTGGAACCACTGCGCGTCCCGCGTGCGGGCGGCTTCCAGGTAGTGCTCCAGCAGGCGAGCCAGTGCGTCCGCCGGTTCGTCGGTCAGGCCGGGCAGCGACTGGGCTGCCAAATGCTGCCTCACCAGGTCGTGCAACTGCCAACGCCCGTCGGCCCTGCCCAGCAGATGCGCCTGTGACAGCGTGCGTAATCCTGCTCGCACCTCGGCCTCGGTACGGCCGTCCAGCGCCCGAGCCGCCTCGGTGTCCAGGACCGGCCCGGGGTGCAGGGTGCATAACCAGCCGAGTCGCGCGGCCGAGGGGTCGCGGACGAGCAGGCGCCGCCAGGACGCGTCGAACGCCCCGGCCACCGACAACTCGCCGTGGCGCAGGTCGCCGCCCCGGCGCAATTCATCGACCAGAGTCGTCATCGGCAGGTCGGGCTCGTCGGCGAGGATCGCCGCGACGATGCGCACCGCGAGGGGGAGGGCACCGCACGCCCGCACCAGGCGCTCGGCCAGTTCAGGGTTGTCGCCGATCCGGGTGTCCTGAGGCAGTTGTTCGCGGACAGCCTCCTCGAGGAGGACACGTGCCTCGCCGAGGGGGAGCTCCTCCAGGCCGAGCGTGCGGCTGCCCGGCACCGACAAGCGGTCGCGGGTGGTGACCAGAACGCGGTGAGCCGATTGCCGCGGCAGCAGGTTCCGCACCTGGTCGCCGCTGGAGGCGTTGTCCAGCACCAGCAGGACACGCCGCCCCTGCCGGGCCAGCCGATCCAGCGTCTGGTGGTAGACAGCCGCCTGCTCGGCCCGTGTCCCGGGAACTTTCTCCGCCGCCATCCCCAGTGTGCGCAGCAACGGTGCGAACACATCCTCCGAGGCGACCGTGCGGCCGTCCGGATCGTAGCCACGCAGGTCCACCAGAACCGCGGCGCCCGTGAACCACTGGCGCTGCACGGCGATCGCCGCGGCATGCCGAGCCAGCGCGGTCTTCCCGACCCCACCCATGCCTGCGGACACCACCACTGCACGGCCGTCACCTTCCGGGGCCATCCCGGCCAGCAACTCCTCCACCTGCGCGGCACGACCCACGAACAGCTCGTCGGGTGCCGAGTCCCGGGCCACGACCGGCGTGAGCACCGGAACCACCGGCGGCTCCCCGGTGTGCACGTGCACCCCACCGCTGATGGTGCCGGCCTGAACCACAGAGCCAAAGACGTTGCCCGAGACGATGTTGACCGTATGCGGATTTCCTCCGCCACCCCGTTTCCCCGTCATGCGGACATTTTCCATCTATAGCAGGGGGAGGAACCCGCTTTCGCGATATCCGACCCTTCGCCGGCCCTGTTCACGATGTCGTCAGCAAAGCCAGGGCGGGGCGCGCTGGGCTGGCCATCGCTGCCGCTGTTCAGCACTACGCGAGGCGCAACGGACCGCCACCCGCGCCGACGAGCTCCAGGCGCTGCGCGAACTCGGCACGCTGGAACAGACAGAGCCCCGCGACGGGGACGAAGCCGTGCGCGACGAACTGACCCGGCGAGCCGGCGGGTACCTCCAGACCGACATCGACGCCTGGCTCGCCCACGCCCCGGCCGCACACCTCGAGCACTACCGCGACCCGGCCGCCCGCGAGGCGGCCGCCGACCTTCTCCCGCCGCCGGTCCTCGCGCACGCTGCGCTGCTCGCCGAACTTGCCCACCTGATCCCCGGCGCCAGCGTCGACCGGCTGGCGTTCGCAGCCTTGTCCACGATCAGGCAATTCCCCACGATCTGCATGATCAGCTTCAGGTAATTCCCCATCCCCGCGATCACGCCTCCCCATGGGGACGGCGAATCGGTCGGGGCCCACTCGGCAGGCCATGACCGGCCTTTGCGATGATCCGATGCGTCAGCCACGGCCCGCAGGGACTGTTCGGCTCCGTGCACACCCGGACGCCCCGGAGGACACCCGCGACGACCAGGTCCACGGCGAGGACGAGGTGGCGGCACGATGAGCGTGATGGACACCGCCCTGCGCGAGTCCCTGAAGTCCCTGAGGCTGTCCGGGATGCTGGAGACCCTCGACGCCCGCCTCGCCCAGGCCCACGGCGGCGAACTCGGCCACCTCGACTTCCTCCAGGTCCTCTGCCAGGACGAGATCACCCGCCGCGAGACCGTCGCCTTCCAGCACAGGCTCCAGCGGGCAAAGTGCGAGCAGCAGGTCACCCTGGAGGAGTTCGGCTTCACCACCTCCTCGAAACCGCCCGCCGCCCAGATCCGCGACCTCGGCGCCCTGCGCCGGCTGCACGCGGGCGAGTCCGTCATCCTGTTCGGCCCGGTCGGGGTGGGCACGACGCATATCGCCCAGGCACTGGGCCACCTCGCCGTCCGGCAGGGCGCCCACGTCCGCCCTGGCCTCGGTCACCGGCATACACGTGATCACAGCAGAACAGTCGAGGCGGTCAGATTCGCCCCCCGTGCCGGCTCCCACCTCGTGAGGGCTGGCCGCCAGGTCATCGCCTGGCGGCCAGCCCTCGTGCTTGCAGTGGGCGCTGTTGATCCAGTCAGTACTCTGGCATCCGTAACATCTCGTTGGCTGCGGATGTCATCGTGTCTCTTCGCCGCTTCTCGACACTGACTTTCGCCGCGCTACGGCAATTCCGCCCGCAATGAGGCCGACCGCAGCGAAGAGCACGGCGGACTGCCAAATTGGCCAGTCGAAGAGTCCAGCAGCAGTGGCAAGAACTCCTACGAGGCAGGTAAGAGCGGCACAACTGACGACTGTCGCGAGTGTTTTTGGACTTTTTCGTTCCACGCGTTTCTCCTCAGAAGAAGCTCCCGACTGCTCCACCAATCAGGCCGCCCCACATGCCATTCTCTCGTTCCGCTTGTGTGCCGCCTGCAATCGTGGCGCCAGCAGCGCCGCCCCCTGCACCCCAAAGCGCGCCGGTGACGAAGGCGGCGCCGACACACGCAGCGCCAGCCGTACCGATACACGCAGCACCAACTGCTGCTGCACCGAGACCTCCAGCCACGGTGCCGGCGACAACACCCACCGCATCAGCGAACGAGAACAGACCGGTCGGGTCGGTGTTGTTGATGGGGTCGCCGCCCGCGTAGAGGTAGGGGTTGGTCTCCTGCCCCGACGGGTCGGGCTGGGTGAAGCGGCCGAGGGTGGGGTCGTAGTAGCGGTGGCCCATCTTGTACAGCCCGGTCGGGTCCAGGTAGGCGCCCGCGTAGCGGTAGGGCTGGGGGACGGCCTCGGTGGTGGTGCCACGGGGCAGGCCCGTCGGACCGTAGGCGTAGGTGTGGGTGCGCTTGCCGGTGGCGTCGGTGAGGCCGAGGACGTTGCCGGTGGCGTCGGTGAGGTAGTAGGAGGACTTCCCCCCAGTCGTCATGGAGTTCAACGTGCCCGCCGGTTCGCGGACGAATCCGGTGTCGACGCCGTTCGTGGTCGTGGAGGCCAGGCCGAGGGCCGTGTGGTGGAACCAGGTCGAGCCGAGCTTGGTGCGCTCCGCGTTGTCCGTGCCGGCATGGACCAGGTCGTACGTCGTGCCGCCGGCGGTGATGCCGGACAGCTGGCTGTGGTCGGTCCAGGACTCCCCCGTGCGAGGGGTGTTGTCGGCTGCGGCGGTTTCGTTGCCGAGCTTGTCGTAGGACCAACCCGACGTGGAGCCGTTCTTGGCGGTCAGCTCGCTCGCGTCGTCGTACGTGTACGTCGTGCCGCCCGGGCAGGTGGTCTTGCTGCCGTCGCGGCTGGTGAGGTTGCCGGCCTTGTCGAAGCAGTACAGCCACGATGCCTTGCGGGTGCCGGTGGAGTCGGCTTCCAGGGCGTAGGTGAGGCGGTCCTGGGAGTCGTAGGTGTACGTGGTCGTGTACTTGGTGAGGTTGTCGGTGCGTGTGCGAATCTTGGTGGTGTCCTTGCCCGCGGTGTTCTTGTAACTGTAGGAGAGGTCGACGAACGTCTGCGTGCCCGACGTGGTCCTGATCTTCTCCGGTCGGCCGTTGTCGTCGATGGTGACGGCCTGGGTGGTGCCGCCGGGGTAGACGGTCCTCGTGCGCTTGCCGTTGTTGTCGTAGTCGAAGTCGGTCTTCTTGCCGGACGGATCGGTCAGGTGATCGAGGCGGCCGGCGTTGTCCCAGGTGTAGTCGGTGGTGCCGGTCGGGTCGGTGTAGAAGTCGACGTCACCGCCCGGGGTGTAGGCCAGGACGGTCTGTGCGCCGTTCTGCAGGGTGCGGCGCTTCTCGCGGTTGAGCTTGTCGTACTCCCAGGTGGTGGTGCCCGAGGCGTCCGTGCGGGTCTTGACGTTGCCGTCACCGTCGTAGGAGTAGGTGACGGTGGCGTTGGTGGAGGAGACCTCACGGACGCGGTCGCGGTTGTCGTAGGTGTAGACCGTGGTGATGCCGCGACCGTCCTTGACCGTCTCCACCCGGCCCAGCGCGTCGTACGTGTAGGTCGTCTCCCCCAGCGGTGCCGGCGGCTTGACCTTCCACAGGTTGCCCTTGCTGTCGTACTCGAACGACGTGACCTTGCCGTTGCCGTCCTTCGCCGTGCAGCGCTGACCCTCGAATCCTCCGCACTTCGGGGTGGCCTCGTTGTACGTGTACTCACGGGTGCCGCCCGCGGTGCCCGACGTCGTCACCGACATCGTGTTGCCGTTGGTGTCGTACTTGAAGGTGTCCTTGCGGCCGTCCGCGGTGGTGAAGTCGTTGGGCAGATCGGTGCCCGCGACCGTCTGGTACGCCGACACGGACGCCGTCGCGCCGAGCGGCAGCTTCTGGGAAAGGGCGTTGTTGCGGCCGTCCCAGCCGTACGTGGTCGTGTTGCCGCCCGTGCCGTCCGCACCGGTGCCCATCGCGTCGGTCGCGGTCTGGGTGAGGTGGTTCTCGTAGGCGGCGTGACGGGAGTGCCCGAGCGGGTCGGTGACCTTGGTGACCTCGCCGTCGGCGTTGTGGACGTACTTCGTGGCGTCACCGTCGGGATCCGTGACCGTGGTCGTCCCCGCGTCCGACGGGGTGGGGGCGGTGTAGTCGTAGCGCCAGGTCGGGCCCGTGTGACCGCTCGACGTGGACGCGGTGGCGCGTTGCATGGAGGTGACGCGGTTGTGGGCGTCGTAGGTGAACAGGGTGACCGTGCCCTCGGGGGTGGTCACCTTCGTCAGGCGGCGTGAGGAGTCGTACGCGTAGGCGGTGGCCTTGCCGGCGGTGTCGGTGACCTTGGCGAGGTTGCCGGACGCGTCCAGGTCGAATACGGCGGTGCGGCCGGTGTGGTCCTTGGCCTGCCACTGATCGCCGTAGGTCTTGAGCAGGTCGATCCAGCGGCCCGAGCGGGTCTCGGTGAGCTTGAAGCCCTTGTGCTCGGCGCCCTCGTCGTGCTGGTCGACGGTGATCGTGCCGTCGTTCTTGTCCGTCACCCGCAGCAGAGTGCCGTGCTCGTTGTACGTGTCCTTCGAGCCGGACTTGCGGTCGGTCAGGGTGTAGGTGCCGTCCGCGTTCTTCCTCAGGTCCTTCGAGTGACCCGTCGGCGTCGTATACGTGCCGTCCGAGTGGGCGGTGAAGCGCAGCAGCTCGCCGGTGGCGTCGAAGACCGCTGTCTCGCCGTCGCGGATCTGCAGGTAGCGCTCGTATCCCTGCCACCAGCGCTGCGACACCTTCCCCCACGGCGCCTCGAGGGAGTTGTAGGTGCGGGTGAGCTGGAGTCTCTGGCCGACGCCGGCGATGTCGAAGTCCGTCGCCGCCAGCATCAGGTTGCCGTTCGAGACATTCACCCGCGCCACGAGGGCGTCGTTCAGGCGGGTGTCGACGATCTGGTGCCAGGGCACCTCTCCCTGCCCCTCGGGCAGGTGATCGGAGGCGGTGGCGGCCGACCGGGACGCCGAGCGCTTGGTCGTCTTCTCGCCGGCGGTGCGGGCCTTCTGGGCTTCTCGCCAGGCCGCGACCTCGGCCGACGGCTCGGCCTCGGTCTGCGAGCCGGGGGCCCGGGTCGGCCCGGCCGGCGTGGCGGGAGCCTCGGCCTTCGTCGGCTTCGTCCACGGGGTCTCCGGCTCGGGCAGTGTCGGCTTCGCAGTCGCCGCCAGACCGGGAGCTGCAGCGATCACCACGGCGGCCGTGGTGATCGCGGAGACGAGAGCGGTTCGGTGTGTTCTCCGGACACGCCGGAACGACGTGTGCGCAACGCGCGGATGCATCGGCTTCCCCCCACAGGAAGTCAGAAGTGCGCCAGACAGACGGTCAAGACCGGTGCCCCAACACGGTCACCGGCGCCTCACAAGCTGTCACAAGACACACACAAAGCGACGCACCGTGCCCTCGAAGGTCATGTGCATGCGGGCCGGAATCAGCCCCACCGCTTCGGTAGAACAAAACGGGACTTTAAATACCCCAACCACCACGAGGAACGGTCGGAATTGATGATTCCGTTACTGATCCCGGGGGGTATCTTGACCAAAACCTGCTGATCTGTGGCTTCTTCATGGAAGTCGAGGTCAGCGACCGCGTTCTTTCGGCCGGATGCGCACCTGTCCGCTTCGCTGCCGGCAGCTTTCATCGATCGTTCCTGCCGGTCACGGCGTGAAAGCACAGGACGGAGAATGCCGGCACTCGGTCGACCGCGGAGGATGCCCCCATGGGAGCAAGACCGACACGGACCACCGTGCCGCCGCACAGCCCTCGGAAGGATCAGAGGTGCCGTTCTCAGGACAGTGGAACGGAGTGGGGTGTACCGCCCCATGACAGCCGCACCACTACAGAAACCGCCCCACGACAGTGACCACGCCCTCCGGCTGAGCCGGGCGGCCAGCAGTTCATGGACGGTCACGTGCTCGACGCGGGCGCGGTCGGCGAAACGATGTCCGGCTGGACAGCGAAGAATCCCGTCCCTGCCTGTTGCAGGGGCGGGGTTCCGTATCTCGAGCGCTGGGCGATCTCGGATTCAGCGAGGGTACGGGTCGTGGTGCCGTGCCGGACGTGCACGCGGAAGTTGTAGTCGTTGCCCGGAGCCGTGACGGCGTGTGGCTAGGCGGTTTCGTTGGGATCGGTCGGTCGTTGGTCTGGGTGTGCCGTCGACTGGTGCGCAGTGGGCGCGGATCGAGCCGTTGCTCCCGGACCGGACGCCGAAGCGGGGTGGCCGCTGGCGGGGGGACCATCGTGAGGTGATCGACGCGATCGCCTGCAAATCGCCTGCAAGTTCCAGACCGGCACCCAGTGGGTGCCCCTGCCGGAGAAGTACGGCACCTGGCGGGGCGTCTGCAACCGACTGCGGATGTGGGCCGTCGACCGCACCTGGGAGCGGGTGTTCACCGCCCTGGTGGCCCAGGCCGACGCGGACGAGGACCTGAGCCGGGCCGTGTCGGTGGACTCCACCATCGTGCGCGCTCACCAGCACGCGGCCGGGGCCCGCAAAAAGGGGCCCCGGCCGGCGAGCCGCACGACCACGCCATCGGCCGCTCCCGTGGCGGACCGACCACGAAGGCCCACCTTGCCGCCGACGGCCGGTGCCGGCCCTGGGTCTTCCACCTCAGCGCCGGCCGGGTCGGCGACGCACCTGCCTCCACCGAGGTGGTGGCCCGCCTCCGCGTTCCCCGGCAGCGCGGTCGTCCGCGCACCAGACCAGACCTGGTCCTGGCCGACCAGGCCTACTCCTCCCGCCAGATCCGCGACCACCTGCGCAGACGCGGTATCCGGGCGGTGATCCCGGAGCGGGCCGGCCAGCAGGCCAAGGAGCGGACAGGCCCCCGGCCTGATGGCGAGCCCTCCGGGTCGCCCACCGGCGCGCGGAGCGCACGCGGCCAGGTCGGCCTTCCCGCCGGGCACCAGGGGGTCGCCCACCGGCGCGCGGGGCGCACCCGCCGCGACTCCCTCGGGCGGCGTGGGGCGGCGTGCGACTGCCCTCGTCGGCAGGGCAGCCGCACGCCCGCCCGCGCGCACGTCCGCGGCAACCGCGTTACTAGGGTTTTTCCCGTGGGCCCCGGCCCAGACTTGCCGCGTGCCGCACCCGAGAGAGCCCGCAGAAGAAAAGACGTGACCCGAAGCCGCGCCCACCCCGTGCGCCCAGGCTCCGGGTCGCTCCAAGGGGCGGTCGCCCTTCCCCCGGGGCGACCGCCCTGTGCGTGCAGTTCCCACGCCGGTCCGCGCAGACCTGGTCCGTGACCGCACCGGACTCGCCCGGACCCGTGCGTATCCCCGGGTCCCACTCGCCGCACCGGACCGGCCGACCCGGGACATCCCGCTCGGTAACCGCTGTCGAGGTGACTTGAGATGGACAACGAACAAAAGCTCAGGGACTACCTGAAGCGGGCCACCGCCGACCTGCGGAACAGCAGGCGGCGCGTCCGGGAACTCGAGTCCGCCGCCCACGAACCCATCGCCGTCGTCGGCATGGCCTGCCGCTACCCGGGCGGCGTGACCGACCCCGACAGCCTGTGGCAGCTCCTCGTCGACGGCAGACACGGCATCGGACCCTTCCCCGACGACCGCGGCTGGGACCTGCAAGCCGTCTCCGCAGCCGCGTCCGGCGGCGGATTCCTCTACGACGCCACCGACTTCGACGCCGAGTTCTTCGGCATCTCACCGCGCGAAGCGGTCGCCATGGACCCCCAGCAGCGGATCGTCCTGGAGACCACCTGGGAGGCCGTCGAGTCCGCCGGCATCGACCCCACCACCCTGCGCGGCACCGAAACGGCCGTCTTCATGGGCGCGATGGCCCAGGAGTACCGGGCCGGAGCCGAGGACGGAGCCCAGGGCCTGCACCTCACCGGCAACGCCGGCAGCGTCCTGTCCGGCCGCATCGCCTACACCCTCGGCCTGACCGGCCCCGCCCTCACCGTCGACACCGCCTGCTCCTCCTCCCTGGTCGCCCTCCACCTCGCCGGGCACGCGCTGCGCAACGGCGAGTGCGGCCTCGCGCTCGCGGGCGGCGTCACCGTCATGTCCAGCCCCTCCACCCACCTGGAGTTCGGCAGGCAGGGCGGACTGTCGCCCGACGGCCTGTGCCGGTCCTTCGACGACTCCGCCGACGGCACCGGCTGGTCCGAGGGCGTCGGCGTCCTGCTCCTGGAACGGCTCTCCGACGCCCGCCGCAACGGCCACCGCGTCCTCGCCGTCGTCCGCGGCTCCGCCGTCAACCAGGACGGCGCCTCCAACGGCCTCACCGCGCCCAACGGCCCCTCCCAGCAGCGCGTCATCGAACAGGCCCTCGTCAACGCCCGGCTCTCCGCCGACCAGGTCGACGCCGTCGAGGCGCACGGCACCGCCACGCCCCTCGGCGACCCCGTGGAAGCCCAGGCGCTCCTCGCCACGTACGGCCGCAGCCGCAGTGCCGACCGCCCTCTTCTCCTCGGCTCGGTCAAGTCCAACCTGAGCCACACCCAGGCCGCCGCAGGCGTCGCCGGGGTCATCAAGATGGTGCAGGCCGTCCGGCACGGCATCCTGCCCCGCACCCTGCACGTCGACGAGCCCAACACGCACGTCGACTGGTCGGACGGCACCGTACGACTCGTCACCGAGAACACCCCCTGGCCCGGCACCGGGCGGCCGCGCCGGGCCGCCGTCTCCTCCTTCGGCATCAGCGGCACCAACGCCCACGCGATCATCGAGCAGGCCCCCGCCGACACCACGACTCCGGCCACGGACGACGCGCCGCACCCGGTCCCGCTCGTGCTGTCCGGCCGTACCCCACAGGCACTCGCCGCCCAGGCGACCCGCCTGCTGTCCGCCCTCGACCGGGCGGACGGCCCACCCCCGGTCCGGGACGTGGCGCGCGCCCTCGCCACCACCCGCACCGCCTTCGAACACCGGGCCGCGTTCCCCGCCGCCGACCACGACACCCTCACCGCCGCGCTGACCGCCCTCGCGGCCGGGGAACCGGCCCCGGGCCTGTCCCGCCACGCCGCCACCGGCACCCCCACCGCTTTCCTCTTCTCCGGCCAGGGTGCCCAACACCTCGGCATGGGAAAGGACTTGTACGAAACCCAGCCGGTCTTCGCCGCCGTGCTCGACGAGACGCTGGACCTTCTCGGTCCCGGCGTCCGCGCGGCCATGTGGGGTACGGACGACACCGCGCTGCACCGCACCGGAACCGCGCAGCCGGCCCTGTTCGCCGTCGAGGTGGCCCTCTACCGGCTCCTCGAATCCTGGGGCGTACGACCCGACTTCGTGGCCGGCCACTCGATCGGCGAGGTGGCCGCGGCGCACGTCGCAGGCGTCCTCTCCCTCACCGACGCCTGCACACTCGTCACCGCCCGCGCCTCCCTCATGCAGGACCTCCCGGCCGGCGGCGCCATGACCGCCGTACGCGCCTCCGAGGAACAGGTCCGCCCGTACCTGACCGACGACGTCGCCGTCGCCGCCGTCAACGGCCCCGCATCCGTGGTCGTTTCGGGGCCCGCCGAGGCCGTCGACGGCATCGCCGCGCGCCTCGCCGCGGACGGTCACCGCACCACGTCCCTGCGGGTCTCGCACGCCTTCCACTCCCCGCTGATGGACCCGATGCTCGACGGCTTCCGGGCCGCGCTGGCGGACCTGGAGTTCCACGAGCCCCGCATCCCGGTCGTCTCCACCCTCACCGGCGCCCTCGCCGACGGGGACGACCTGCGCACCGCCGAGTACTGGGTCCGCCACGCCCGTGAGACCGTCCGCTTCGCCGACGGCGTCCGCGCACTCGCCGCCCAGGGCGTCACCCGTTTCGTGGAACTCGGCCCCGACGGCGTCCTCACCGGGCTCGTCCCCGAGACGGCCGGGGCCGAGAGCGTCGCCCTGCCCGTCCTGCGCAAGGACACCCCGGAGACCACGGCCGTCGCCGCCGCCCTGGGCCGGCTGCACGCCACGGGCGCCCGCGTCGACTGGTCCCGCTACTTCGGCGCCGACACCCCCGCCCCGCACGTCGACCTGCCCACCTACGCCTTCCAACGGCGACGCTTCTGGCCCGCCGCCGGCATCGGGGGCGCCGCGGGGGACGTACGAGCCGTCGGCCTCGCGCCCGCCGACCACGGACTCCTCGGCGCCGCCGTCGCCCTCGCCGACTCCGACGGCGCCCTCCTGTCCGGCCGGCTCTCCCTCGCCACGCACCGCTGGCTCACCGACCACCGCATCGCGGGCCGCGTCCTCCTCCCCGGCGCGGCCTTCGTCGAACTCGCCCTCCGCGCCGGCGACGAGTTCGGCTGCGACCGCGTGACCGAACTGACCCTGCCCACCCCCCTCGAACTGCCCGAACACGACGCCGTACAGATCCAGACCTTCGTCGGCGGCCCCGACCCCTCCGGCAGCCGGCCCGTCACCATCTACGCCCGCCCCGACGGCCACGACGACCTCCCATGGACCCTGCACGCCACCGGCCGACTCGCACCGGCGGAGGACACCGACCGGGCGAACGCGTTCGACACCGCCAACTGGCCACCGCAGGGCGCCGAGCCGGTCGACACCGACGACCTCTACGACACCCTCGCGGAGGCGGGCTTCTCCTACGGGCCGGCCTTCCGCGGCCTGCGCGCCCTGTGGCGCCGGGGCGACGAGCTGTACGCCGAAGCCGTACTCCCCGACGGCAGCCGCCCGTCCGGCTTCGGCCTGCACCCCGTACTCCTCGACGCCGTACTGCACGCCTCCGCCCACGACGACACCGGCCGCCTCGGCGTGCCCTTCGCCTGGGAAGGCGTCGAACTGCACGCCTCCGGGGCCACCGAAGTGCGCGCCCACCTCGTGCCGCGGGGCGACGGCGTGCTCACCCTCGACGTCCTGGACACCGCGGGCGCGCCCGTCCTCACGGTGGACACCCTGGCCACGCGTCCCCTCGGCGACGACGCCACCACCCAGGCGGCGGAATCGCTGTACCGGGTCGACTGGGTGCCCGTGCCCGCGACCGCGTCCGCTGCGACGCCCTACGAGGGAACGGTCGCGCTGGTCGCGGGCCCGGGCGGCGACGTGCCGGGGTCGGGCGGCGATGCGCTGACGGGGGAGATCGCCGACGCCCTCGACGACGTGTCGGGCTCCGTGATCCGGTACGACAGCCTCGACGAACTGGCGACCACCCGGACGGCGGCGGAGGTGCCGGACACCGTCCTGGTGCCGGTCGCCGCCGACGCGGTCGCTCCGGACGCCGTCGGCGCGCTCCACTCGCTGACCACAGGTGTCCTGCGGCTCGTCCAGCGGTGGGTCGGTGACGACCGCCTCCGCCACTCCCGCCTGGTCGTGGCACTCCGCGACGACCACCCGACGACCGCCGCGGTGCGCGGCCTGCTGCGCGCCGCGGAGTCCGAACACCCCGGCAGGGTCGCCGTGCTCGACCTGGGTGCCGAACCGGTCGACGGACCGCGACTGCGCCAGGCCCTCGGCACCGGCGAACGGGAAACGGCCCTGCGGGACGGCGGTGTGGTCGTCCCGCGCCTCGCACGCGTTCCGGCGTTCCGGGACAGGGATGCTACGGCCGTGGGTACGGCCACGGACGCTCCGGGTGCGGGTGCGGGTGCGGGTGCGGGTGCGGGTGCGGGTGCGGGTGCCGGGGCGGAGGTGTGGTCCGGGTCCGGTGCGGTGCTGGTGACCGGCGGCACGGGCGGACTGGGCGCTGCCCTGGCGCGGCATCTGGTGCGCGTGCACGGGACGCGGGAGCTTCTGCTGGTCTCGCGCCGGGGAGCGGAGGCACCGAGCGCCGACGGACTGGTTGCCGAGCTGGGCGAGTTGGGCGCCGCCGTCGAAGTCGTGGCGTGTGATGTGGCCGACCGCGACGCGGTGGCCCGGCTGGTCGAGGGCCGGTCGATCCGGGCTGTCGTGCATGCCGCGGGGGTGCTGGACGACGGGCTGATCGGCGGTCTGACGCCCGAGCGGCTGGACGCCGTCCTCGCACCGAAGGCCGCCGCCGCGTGGCATCTCCACGAACTCCTCCCCGACGTCGAGGCGTTCGTCCTGATATCGTCCGCCGCCGGCACCTTCGGAACCGTCGGCCAGACCGCCTACGCCTCTGCCAACGCCTACCTCGACGCCCTCGCGTCCCACCGCCGGCGGCACGGGCTCAACGGCACCTCGCTCGTCTGGGGTCCCTGGCAGATCGAGGGCGCCGGCATGGCCGCCCGGCCCATCGCTGCGCCCGGCGCGGAGGACGTACTGCGTTCCGTGTCGGTCGAAGAGGGCACCGCCCTGTTCGACGTGGCCCTGGGCACCGGGGCGGGTGTCGTCCTGCCCGTGCCGCTCGACCTGCGGTCCGTACGGGCCGGTGGAGACGTGCCCGCCCTGCTGCGCGGGCTCGTGCGCCCCCGCCGACGCGTCGCGAGCCGCGGCGCCGGCGTCGACGACCTCGTACGACGCCTGACGCCGTTGGACGAGGTGGAGCGGGGTGAGGTGCTGCTGGATCTGGTGCGGGGGCAGGTGGCGCTGGTGCTGGGGCACCGGGGTGTGTCGGGGGTTGACGCGTCCCGGTCGTTCCGTGATCTGGGGTTCGATTCGTTGCTGGCGGTGGAGCTGCGCGACGGGCTGCAGGCGGTGACGGGTCTGCGGTTGCCGGCGACGTTGGTGTTCGACTATCCGACGGTGGAGCGGCTGGCGCGGTTTTTGCTGGGTGAGGTCCTGGGGGCGCGGGCGGAAGCGGTGCCGGTTGCGGACCGGCTGCCGTCGCCGGTGGACGATCCGGTGGTGATCGTGGGGATGGCGTGCCGGTTCCCGGGCGGGGTGGCCTCGCCGGAGGAGCTGTGGCGGCTGGTGTC
>NZ_JBVITR010000033.1:25845-81408 GCF_055574875.1 Streptomyces sp. NPDC034670 | reverse complement strand
GCGAGGACGAAGTGGCGCCGCCCCCAGAGCTGACGGACGTACCCCGACAGCGACGGCCGGGCCCCGCTGACCGTGAGGCCGTACCTGGCGGCGAGCTGGGCTGCCGTGAGGCCCTCGTCGGGCGGCACGGACGCGCTCACCGCGACCGTGCCGTCGTGCGTTGTCTCACTCACTGATGGAAAACTTTCGTCCTCGAGGTGCGCGGCCCGTGCGGGCCCGGCGGGAACACGGGAACCCGGTACGGCCCCCCGTGCTCCCGGACACGAGCTTGTCAGATGACGGGAGGCCGGCCCAGCCGGGTCAGCCGCCACACCGTACGCCACTTCATGGGCCGGCGGGGTCCGCAGGGGGTGGCCCAGCCCTCCCGGAACCCGCCGAACCACGCCTTCAGGGCGGGACGCGAGGGACGGCGCAGGAGGGTGAGGAGCATCCAGACGCCGAGGTAGACCGGGACCAGGGGCGCGGGGAGGTTGCGGCGGGCCAGCCAGACGCGGTTGCGGGCGACCATGCGGTGGTAGACCGCGTGCCGCGAGGGGGCGGTGGCCGGGTGGTACAGCACCATGTCGGACCGGTAGTCGATCATCCAGCCCGCGTCGAGCGCCCGCCAGGCCAGGTCGGTCTCCTCGTGGGCGTAGAAGAACTCGTCCGGCAACCCGCCGACCTCGGCGAAGACCTGGGTGCGCACGGCGTTGGCGCCGCCGAGGAAGGTGGTCACGCGGGAGGAGCGCATCGGGTCGGAGGCGCGCAGCCGGGGCACGTGGCGGCGCTGGGTGACGCCGGTCTCCGGGTCGGCGATGCGGAAGCTGATGATGCCGAGCCGCGGATCGGCGGCGAAGGCCTCGCGGCACAGCTCGGCGGTGTCGTGGCGCGCCAGCAGGCCGTCGTCGTCGAGGAACAGCAGGATGTCGACGTCCCGGCCGCCGGGCCCGAAGGCCTCGATGCCGACGTTGCGGCCGCCGGGGATGCCGAGGTTCTCCGGCAGCTCGACGGTGCGCACGGCCGGCGAGAACTCCGCCACGTCGGGGACGGGCGAGCCGTTGCCGACCACGACCACCTGGACCGGGTCGCCGTCCTGCTTGGCGACCGAGTCGAGCAGGGCGCGCAGCTCGTCGGGGCGGTTGCCCATGGTGATGATCACCGCGCCGACCTTCATGCGGGCGCTCACTTCAGCCTGCTGGAGGCGAGGATGGACACCAGGTGCAGCACGGTCTGCAGCAGCGCGATGCCCGCGAGGACGGCGGTGCCGAGCCGGGTGAAGAACAGGTCGCCGTGGACCGCGTCCGCGATCGCGAGGACCAGGATCAGCAGGGACGCCTCGATGCCGAGGATCAGCCGGTGGAACTTGAGCGCGGCGGCGGCCCTGCGGGCCAGCGCCATGCCGGAGGAGCGCGGCTCGGACGCGGCCTCCTTCACCGGCGGCAGCCCGCCCTGGTGGCGGGCGACGCCGACGAGGTCGGTCTCGGCCTTGACCAGGATCGCGCCGAGCGCGGCCAGGGTGCCGAGGAAGGCCCACAGCCAGTCGATGCGCCCGGACCCCCACAGGTCGGCGGCGCGCAGCCCGAGGCCGACCAGGACGGCGGCGTCGCACAGGTAGGCGCCGACCCGGTCCAGGTAGACGCCGGCCAGCGAGTACTGCTTCTTCCAGCGCGCTATCTCGCCGTCGACGCAGTCCAGCAGCAGGTACAGCTGGACCATGAGCACACCGAGGACGGCCCCCGCGATCCCCGGCACCAGCAGTGCCGGGGCCGCGAGGACACCGAAGACGGTCATCAGGTACGTGAGCTGGTTGGGCGTGACCCTGGTGTTCACCAGGTAGCGGTCCACCCGCAGGGACACCTCGCGCATGTAGAGGCGTCCCATCCAGTGCTCACCGCTGCGCCGGTCCTTGACCCCCGGGGGGTGCACAACCGGACGGAGTTCAGCTACCGATGGCCTTGACATAGTCGGCGTAGACGTCCTTGATCTGGTCGGTCTTCAGGGCGAGGTGCTCGAGGATCGTGTAGCGGCCGGGCCGGGTCTCCGGGGCGAACTCCACGACCCGGACGAACTCGTCCGGCGTGAAGCCGATCTCCTCGGGCAGCACCGGCAGCCCGTGCCGGCGCAGGACCCCGGCCATGTGCATCGACTCCTCGTGCGCCCCCCGCAGGTACATCGCGAAGGCCGCGCCCAGTCCGCACTGCTCGCCGTGGGCGGCGGCGCGCTGGGGGAAGAGCAGGTCGAAGGCGTGGTTGATCTCGTGGCAGGCTCCGGAGGACGGCCGCGAGTCGCCGGAGACCGACATGGCGATGCCGCTGAGGACCAGCGCCTCGGCGAGCACCTGGAGGAATTCGTTGTCCCCGATGCCGCCCGGGTGGCGCAGCACGGACTCGCCGGCCTGCCGGGCCATGGCCGCGGCGAGCCCGTCGATCCGCTCGCCCTTGACCCGGCACGCCAGCTCCCAGTCCGCGATGGCGGAGACGTTGGAGACGGCGTCGCCGATCCCGGCGCGGACGAACCGCACCGGGGCGTCGCGGATGACGTCGAGGTCGATGACCACGGCGATCGGGTTCGGCACGCCGTAGGAGCCGCGGCCGGCGTCGTTGTCCAGGGTGGCGACCGGCGAGCACAGACCGTCGTGCGCGAGGTTGGTCGGGACGGCCACCAGGGGCAGGCCCACGCGTGCCGCCGCGAACTTGGCGCAGTCGATGATCTTGCCGCCGCCGAGCCCCACGACCGCGTCGTAGTGGCCGGCCTTGATGGCGCCCGCCAGCCGGATCGCGTCGTCCAGCGTGCCGCCGCCGACCTCGTACCAGGTGGCGCCGGGCAGGGAGGGGGTGATCCGCTCGCGCAGCCGGGCGCCGGAGCCGCCGCTGACGGCGACGGCGAGGCGGCCGGACTGCGAGACGCGCTCGTCGGCGAGGACGCTCGCCAGGTCGTCGAGGGCGCCGGGGCGGATGTCGACGACGACCGGCGAGGGGATGAGCCGGGTCAGTACCGGCATGCGATCTCCCTTCCGCGGGCGAGGTCGTCGTGGTTGTCGATCTCGACCCACGCGACGTCGCCGATCGGGGCCACGTCGATCCGGAAGCCCCGGTCGACCAGCTCCTGGTAGCCGTCCTCGTAGTACAGCTGGGGGTCCCGCTCGAAGGTGACCCGCAGCGCGTCGGCCAGCTCGCCGGCGGCCTCGCCCTCGATCAGGGTGACGCCGATGTACTCACCGGTCGCCTCGGCCGGGTCCATCAGCTTGGTGATCCGCGTCATCCCCTTCTCGGGGTCGACGACGACCTTCATCTCCTCATCGGCCAGCGACTTCACCGTGTCCAGGGCGAGGATGATCCGCTTGCCTCCGCCGCGGGCGGCGAGCAGGGTCTTCTCCACCGAGACCGGGTGGACGGTGTCGCCGTTGGCGAGGATCACCCCGTCCTTCAGCGCGTCCCGGCCGCACCACAGGGAGTAGGCGTTGTTCCACTCCTCGGCCTTGTCGTTGTCGATCAGGGTGAGCTTGAGGCCGTACTTCTTCTCCAGGGCCTCCTTGCGCGCGTACACGGCCTCCTTGCGGTAGCCGACGATGACCGCGGCCTCGGTCAGGCCCACCTCGGCGAAGTTGGCCAGGGTGAGGTCGAGAACCGTCGGCTCGCCCTCCACGCCCTCGGGCCCCACCGGCACCAGCGCCTTGGGAAGGCTGTCGGTGTAGGGGCGCAGGCGCCGTCCGGCGCCGGCCGCCAGCACAAGGCCGATCATGCGGGTTCTCCTTCATCGTGTACGGCGGGCGCGCCGCCCCGGTGGGCGGTCACCCAGAAGCGGATGCTCTCGGCGAGCACCAGCAGGGCCACGGCCACGGCGAGCACCGTGAGCGCGACCGTGAACTGCGGGGCGGTGAGCAGGGCGGCCAGCACGGCGACCACCAGGACACGGCCCTCGTGCCCCCCGGTCGCCCGCACCAGCCAGTGCGGGGGCGCGCCCGCGTCACCGCGGATGCGGTAGACCGTGTCGTAGTGATGGTAGGCGACCGCGGCCACCAGCCCGTAAGCCGCGGGCAGCGCTCCGTTCACGTCCGCGGCGGCCGCCAGCGCCAGGACGGTGCCGTACTCGGCGGCGCGGAAGAAGGGGGGGACGAGCCAGTCGAGGGCGCCCTTGAGGGGGCGGGCGACGGCCAGGGCGGAGGTGAGGACGTGGACGCAGGCGGCGGCGGTCGTCCAGGGGCCGCCGAAGCCGGTCAGCACGGCCGTGGCGGCGACGGCGAGGCCGCCGAGCAGGGCGAGGGCCGGGGCGGCGGCCCCGGGCAGCCGGCGTGCGGGGGCCTTCAGCGGTCCCGCGAGGACCTCCACCAGCGGCCCGGAGTCGGCGAGGTCCGCGAGGGCCCGCGCCGCCCGGTCGGTCCTGCGGGCCCTGCGGGTCAGCGACCGCAGGACGCGGCCCGCCGTGGTGTACGTCGCGGCGAGGGCGCAGCCGACGAGGAGCGCGTAGAAGGTGATCCGGGGAGTGGTGACGGCCGTGAGGACGGCGAGCATCGCCCAGCGTTCGCCGATCGGCAGGACGATCATGCGGCGCACCCAGACCGTCCAGCCGACGCTGTCGAGCCGGTCGGAGAGGGCGGCGGTGGGGCTGGTGTTGCCGGTGGCGTCGTGGTTGGCCTCGGTGAAGGCGAAGTCCACGACGTGCCGGCAGGTCTGCAGGACCATCGCGCCGAGGGCGAGGGCCCACACGTCGTCGCCGCCGCGGGCCGCGCCGAGGGCGAGGCCCGCGTAGTAGGCGTACTCCTTGGCGCGGTCGAAGGTGGCGTCGAGCCAGGCGCCGAGGGTGGAGTAGCGCAGGGAGTAGCGGGCGAGCTGGCCGTCGGCGCAGTCCAGCACGAAGGAGGCGATGAGCAGCACGCCGGCGGCGACGAAGCCGCCGCGGGTGCCGGTGGCGGCGCAGCCGGCCGCTATGAGCGCGGTGAGCAGCGAGGCGGTGGTGACCTGGTTGGGCGTGAGGCCCCGGCGGGCGCACCAGCGGGCGAGGTGGCGGGAGTACGGGCTGATGAAGTGGGTGGTGAAGAAGCCGTCGCGGGCCTTGACCGCCGACTTCAGGCGGACGGCCTCGTCGTCGACGGCGGCGACGGCCTGCCGGGCCTCGTTGCGGGCCTGCGGGTCGCCGGGGACGGTGGCGACGAGGCTGCCGAGTTCGGGGCGGTGCACGTCGGCGCCCTCGGCGTCGAGGACGGTGGCGATGCGGTCGGCGAGGCTGTCGACGAGCGTGGTGCCGCCGGTCGCCGGGCGGTCGCCGGCGGCCTCGGCGGACGCGGAGTCCTCGCGGGCCAGGGCGCGGGCCAGGGCCGGCCGGCCGGCCGGCTGGGCGGTGACGGCGCCCGGGATCGCCGCGAGCGCGAAGCGGGGGTCGGTGAGGCCGAGGCGCAGCGCGTGCACGTGGCCCACGAACCGGGCGTCGACCACCGCGACCCGCTCCCCCGCCGGCACCCCGGCGAGCAGGGTCCCGGCCTCGGCGGTGCCGGACGCGGTGCGCACGTCGAAGCCGAGGGAGCGCAGATCGCCCTCGAGTGACGAACCGGGGACCGGCGGACCGGTGAGGATGGCGGTCGACAACCGAACTCACTTCCCTGGGTGCCGACGCGTCCACGCCGGTCATGTACATGGTGGGGCACCCGTACGGGGGCCTCCGGGCAACATGTCGGCAGAGGTTATCGGATGCCCGGAAGCGTGTGTTCACCGCCCGTTCGACGGTGGGACCGGCGCGGTTCGCCCATGCCGCCGCCATCATCGGGGATGCGGGGCCCGCCCCACAAACCGCGCCGCCGGGAAGGGCGCCGAGGTCCCCGCGGGACGCGGCCGATCACCGCCGGAGCCGGTTCGCCGGGGCACCCGCACCACGGGCCGTGACCGCCCGGCGCCCGGTGCGCGAGGGGGCCGGCCCGGCGGGGTCGGCGGCCGCGTCGCGGGGGCCGGCCCGCCCGGGTCCGCACGCGCGTGACCTGCACAACATTTCCGCAGGTCAGAGCAGATGACAACGGTGTTCAGTGCCGCGTTGCCGGATACCCCCGACCCGTAGTTCACTGTGATCCGGAGAGGTCACGGAAGGGCGGCTTGCATGGGGGCTGGGCACGGTCACGGGCACGCGCACGGCGCACCCGCCGGCGGTACCGCGAGCGCGGCGTACCGCGGCAGGCTGCGGGCGGCGCTGGCGATCACGCTCGGTGTCGTGGTGGTCCAGATCGCCGGCGGCGCGCTGGCCGACTCGCTCGCCCTGGTCGCGGACGCGGCCCACATGGCGACGGACGCCCTGGGCCTGGGCATGGCGCTGCTCGCGATCCACTTCGCGAACCGCCCGCCGAGCGAGCGCCGCACCTTCGGCTACGCCCGCGCGGAGATCCTGGCCGCGCTGGCCAACTGCCTGCTGCTGCTCGGCGTCGGCGGTTACGTGCTGTACGAGGCGGTCCAGCGGTTCATCACCCCGGCCGGCACCGAGGGCGGGCTGACGATGGTGTTCGGCGCGATCGGCCTGGTCGCCAACCTGGTGTCGCTGGCCCTGCTGATGCGCGGGCAGAAGGAGAGCCTGAACGTGCGCGGCGCCTTCCTGGAGGTGGCGGCGGACGCGCTCGGCTCGGTCGCGGTGATGGTGTCCGCGCTGGTGATCCTGACCACCGGCTGGACGGCCGCCGACCCGGTCGCCTCCCTGGTGATCGCGCTGATGATCGTGCCCCGCACCTGGAAGCTGCTGCGCGAGACCCTGGACGTGCTGCTGGAGGCGGCCCCCAAGGGGGTCGACATGGCCCAGGTGCGCGCGCACATCCTGGCCACGGACGGGGTGGAGGACGTCCACGACCTGCACGCCTGGACGATCACCTCGGGGATGCCGGTGCTCTCCGCGCACGTGGTCGTCAGCTCCGAGGTACTGAACGCCATGGGGCACGAGAAGATGCTGCACGAGCTGCAGGCCTGCCTGGGCGACCACTTCGACGTGGAGCACTGCACCTTCCAGCTGGAGCCCGGCGGACACGCGGAGCACGAGGCGCGTCTGTGCCACTGAGGCACCCGGGGCGGGCGGTTCCCGCCGGCCGCTGCGCCGCACGCCCTCTTCCGGACCCCGCCTCCCGGTGTCCGACCGCCTCCCGCGCCGCCCCCGGGACATGCGGGCGTGCGGCGGAGTGCCGGGAGCGCCGGACGCGTGCGGCAGACTTGGGGCGCGAAGACCGAGTGAAGGATGGGTATGCCGATCACACCTGCCACCTCGACGCACGGCGCGTCGGACGGCACCGCGGAGGCGATTTTGCTGGAACTGGTCGACGAGGACGGTGTGACGATCGGCACCGCGGAGAAGCTGGCCGCCCATCAGCCACCGGGGCAGCTGCACCGGGCGTTCTCGGTGTTCCTGTTCGACGAGCGCGGGCGGCTGCTGCTCCAGCAGCGGGCGCTGGGCAAGTACCACTCCCCCGGTGTGTGGTCGAACACCTGCTGCGGCCACCCCTACCCCGGTGAGGCGCCGTTCGCGGCGGCGGCCCGGCGGACGTTCGAGGAGCTGAGGGTGTCGCCCTCCCTGCTCGCCGAGGCCGGCACGGTCCGCTACCACCACCCCGACCCGGCCTCGGGGCTGGTGGAGCAGGAGTACAACCACCTCTTCGTCGGCATGGTGCAGTCCCCGGTGCGGCCGGACCCGGCGGAGGTGGCGTCGACGGCGTTCGTGACCCCGGCCGAGCTGGCGGACCGGCACGCGAAGGACACGTTCTCCTCCTGGTTCATGACCGTCCTGGACGCGGCCCGCCCCGCCGTCCGGGAGCTGACGGGGCCGTCGGCCGGCTGGTGACCGGGCCGCTCGGCGGTCCGCGGCCGGCGGCCTCGCACGGGCGGCCGCCGAGGAGCCGAGCAGACACGCGCCCGCCGGTCGGGGCCGGATTTCCGGCCCCGACCGGCGGGCGCTCGTGCTGTCCGCGCGGTTTTCCGGCCGGACCGGGCCGTGACGGGACGTGGGCCCGACCTTCGTTCGGGCCGTTTGAGCGGTTCGCCGCGCTTCGGCCTCTTTCACCGCAATCGTGGCGCATCGGGCCCCGTTGATGATCTCTTTGGCGTAACAAAGCAATCGACATCGCAATTGCAACTTGCAAACGGATGGCCGTAAAGACACGGCTCAAAAAGCCACCTTCCCGGCAAAGCACCCGCCGGATATGTCGGGGACTTGCGCAGATCAGGCAAAATTCCTGGTGACACGTCTCACGCGTCGCGAACCGACGCGGCCTCACCATGACGTGAAATAGCTGTTAACGTGCCGACAGTTTGCGGGCTCAAAGAGCCTGCCTCTTTGTGAACGTCCCCGGTTCAGCGAGAAGCTGCCGGGCCGGAGCCCTTCTCCGCCGCGCGACGCGCGGGACGCGTCCGCGGTCCGCCGTCGACACGCCGGGTGGTGCGGCCGACGCCGGGCTCCACGAGTCGAAGGAGGTGGCGCGGGTGGGCGAACTGGAGTCAGCCCAGTTCAGCGCACTGGTGGTCGTGGGTCTGTTGGTCTTCTTCTACGGAGGGACCTTCCTGATCTCGACCCGCATCGGCAAGAAGGAAGAGAACGCCGACGGCTACATGACCGCCGGCAACAACATCGGCTTCGGGATCTCCGCGGCCAGCATGACGGCGACCTGGATCTGGGCGTCCTCGATGTACGCGTCCGCGACGTCCGGCTACACCTACGGCATCTCCGGCCCCATCCACTACGGGCTCTGGGGCGCCCTGATGATCCTCTTCATCTACCCCTTCGGCCGGCGGATCCGCGCCGTGGCCCCGAAGGCGCACACCCTCGCCGAGGTCATGCACGCCCGGCACGGCCGCTCCAGCCAGCTGATGCTGGCCGGCTCGAACGTCGTCGGCAGCCTGATCAGCCTGATGTCCAACTTCATCGCCGGTGGCGTGCTGATCTCGATGCTGTCGCCGTTCACCTTCACCCAGGGTGTCTTCGCCGTCGCCGCCGGCGTGCTGCTCTACACCCTGTGGTCCGGCTTCCGCGCCTCGGTGCTCACCGACTTCGTGCAGGTCGTCGCGATGCTCGGCGCGGTGGCCGTCATCGTGCCGTTCATCTTCTTCGCGGCCGACTTCCCGGCGGCGTTCGAGACCGGCGCGGGCAACCTGACCGCCGAGCAGGGCAACTTCTTCTCCAGCACGGCCTTCATGGAGCAGGGCGCCCCGTACATCGCCGCGGTGCTCGCCTACGCGATCGGCAACCAGACCATCGCGCAGCGGCTCTTCGCGGTGAGGGAGGACCTGATCAAGCCGACCTTCATCACCGCGACCGTCGGCTACGGCGCGATGGTCATCGGTGTCGGCATGCTGGGCGTGCTCGCCCTCTACCTCGGCTACGAGCCGGTCGGCGGCGACCCGAACAACATCATCCCCGGGATGGCCGCCGAGTACCTGCCGCCCGCGCTGCTGGCCCTGTTCTTCGTCATGATCGTCGGCGCGCTCTCCTCCACCGCCGACTCGGACCTCGCGGCCCTCTCCTCGATCATGATGGCCGACGTCTACGGCCAGAACGTGGCCGGCAAGGAGCGGGCCAACCCGAAGACGATGCTGCTGGTCGGCCGCGCCACGATGGTGGTGGCGACCGCGATGGCCGTGGCCTTCGCCAGCCTGCAGCTGAACATCCTCGATCTGCTGGTGTTCGTCGGCGCGCTGTGGGGCGCCCTCGTCTTCCCGGTGCTGGCCAGCTTCTACTGGGACAAGGTCAGCGGGAAGGCGTTCACCACCTCGGTGCTCGCGGCGCTCGCGGTGTTCCTGCCGGTCCGCTTCGGCTGGATCCCCGTGGACGGTTTCTTCGGCATCGTCGTGGACGTGCTGTCGGTCGTCGGCATCGGCGTCGTCCTCGGCCTGATGGTGTTCGGCTTCTTCGGCCTCGGGGCGGCGAAGGTCACCGGTGCGGTGGCGGTGGTGGTGTCCGCGCCGTTCGCCATCGGTTCCCTGCACGAGTACGCCACGCTGTGCGGCTCGCTGGTCGCCTACTCGGTGTCCACCGTCCTGTGCTGGGCCATGTCCGTGCGCCGGCGTGAGGGCTTCGACTTCTCCCTCATCGCGCAGCGCACCGGCGACTTCGACGGCGGCTCGTCGGCGGCCGCCGTCGCAAAGACCGCGGCCGCCGACGGCGAGGCCCCGCTCCCGAGCCGGGCGGGGGCTGCCGACGGCGACCCCGAACCCGCCGGAACCGGCACCAAGTGACCCCCGAGGAGGCATCGTGACCACCGCAGCCCTGACCGCCTACGTCCTGATGTGGCCCGTGCTCGTGGCCGTCGTCCTGTTCGTGATCAGCCGTGGGTTCTTCCGCGAGTGGGCCCAGGCCCGCCGCGACGGCCAGGACCTGATCTGACCCGGCGCCCGCCCCGCCCCCGGTGCCCCCGCGTGACACGGGCGCCGGGGGCGGGGCGCGTCACCAACCTGTCCGAACGGCACGCCTAGAGCCGGGCGGGCTTGAGCGGCAGGGTGACCCAGAACACCTTGCCGCCGCTCGCGGTGTGCTCGACGTCACAGGCCCCGCCCGCCTCGAGGGTGATCTCGCGCACCAGGAGCAGTCCGCGGCCGCCGGTGCGGCCGTGGTCGGTCTCCAGGGCGGTCGGGCGGTAGGGGTGGTTGTCCTCCACGGACACCCGGACCCACTCGGCGCCGACCGCGACCTCGACGGCCAGCACCGGGGACAGCAGCGCCGCGTGCCGCACGACGTTGGTGACCAGCTCCGAGACGATGAGCAGCAGCCCCTGGAGCACCTCGTCGGCGACCGGCACGCCCTGGCGCAGCAGCAGGTCCCGCACGGCGTGGCGGGCCTGCGGGACCGAGGCGTCGACGGCCGGGGCGGTGAACCGCCAGACGCCCTCGTACGGCAGCGGGTCCGCGGCTCCCGTCCCGGCGGAACCTTCCGCGCCCTGTGGGCGTGGACCGGGCTCCCGCCCCTGGTCGTCCATCGTCCGGTCGCCACCCTCGCGCTCGATTGTCGCCACGCGTCGAGTGTTGGTAACGAGCCGCTCCGTACCGAAGTACTGAACGCAAGTCAGCGGATATCGAACGTTTCTGACCGTTGGCGTATGACACCGTCGATTGCGGGACTGTTCCGGCCCGTCTTGTGCCGGGTCGGCGCACTATTCGGGTTGTACGGGTTTGGCGGCGGGCGATTCCGTTCCGTACGGCCTCCCCTCCTCCGTCTCCCGCGCGGTCTCCTCGCCGGCCAGCCGGTCGGTGACCATGCCCACGATCCGGCGTCCGCCGTAGCCGGTGGCGATCAGGCCGAGCCCGTCGAAGAGCAGGGAGAGGGAGAAGAACGTACCGATGACGTACTGGCTGCTGCTCGGCCAGGTGGCCAGCACCAGGACGCCGAGCAGCAGGCCGAAGGCGCCCTGCACCAGCGTCCAGCCGAACTGCGGCCCGCGCACCACGAGACTGCCGACCAGCCGGAACACCCCGCCGGTGAGGAACAGCAGCGCGGCGAACATGGTCAGCGCCTCGGCCGCGGCCTCCGGCGTCTTCAGGATGACCACGCCGGCCGCGATGTTCAGGGCCGCGACGACCACGCCGAGCCAGAAGAAGCTGGTGTGCCGGGCCTGGACGGCGTGCAGCAGTCCGACCACGCCGCCGATCAGCAGCAGCCAGCCGAACAGCAGCATCGAGGTCAGGGTGGCGACGCCCGTGTACACCAGGCCGACCAGGCCGGCGACGACCAGGATCACCCCGAGCACGGCGAGCCAGCCGAAACCGCGGCTCAGCTTCGCCGTCTCGCCGTGGGGCTTGGTGGACCGGTCCATGAGTGCCTCCTCGCTCCTTCTCCCCCCTTCTCCTCTCCTTCGTCCTTCCCTCTCCCTCCTCCCTCTCCCCAGTCTCCGCCCGTCCCCCGGGCTGCGCCGGGCGGACTCCGCCGGCCGGTGGGCCGGGCGGGGCGGATAGCATCCGGCGCATGGAGGAGCCCCAGCTGCTGCACGGCGTCGCCGACTCGGTCGCCACGGTCGTCATCCGCCGTCCCGCGAAGCGCAACGCCATGACGGCCGCGATGTGGGCCGCCCTGCCGCCGCTGCTCGACGCGCTGGCGGACGACCCCGGGGTGCGGGCGCTGGTGCTCACCGGCGAGGGCGGGACGTTCTGCGCCGGGGCCGACATCTCCACGCTCCAGGGGTCGCCGCTCGAGGCCCAGCGGCTGGCCGTCGCGGCGGAGGAGGCGCTCGCCGCCTTCCCCAAGCCGACCCTGGCGGCGGTGCGGGGGCACTGCGTGGGCGGCGGGGCGCAGCTGGCGGCCGCCTGCGACCTGCGGTTCGCGGAGCAGGGGGCGCTGTTCGGCGTGACGCCGGCGAAGCTCGGCATCGTCTACCCGGCGTCCGCCACCCGGCGGCTGGTGTCGCTGGTGGGTCCGGCCACGGCCAAGTACCTGCTGTTCTCGGGCGAGTTGATCGACGCCGAGCGGGCGCTGCGCACCGGTCTGGTGGACGAGGTGCTGCCCGAGGGCGAACTGGACAAACGCGTCGCGGAGTTCACCCGGGTCCTGGTGTCCCGTTCGCAGCTGACGCAGGCCGCGGCGAAGGAGTTCGCGGACGGACGCACCGACCGCGACGCCCACTGGGACGCCCAGGCGCGCGGAAGCGGCGACACCGCGGAGGGGGTCGCCGCGTTCCTGGAGCGCCGGGCGCCGCACTTCACCTGGACCACGACTACGTCAGGCTGAAGCGGCTCTTCGACCGGAACTCCTCGACGAGGTGCGCGGGCGCCTTCCGCGGGGACCCCGCGTCGTAGGGCGGCTGCGGGTCGTACTCGGTGAGCAGCTGGACCGCCTGGGCGTGTTCGTCGCCGGCGATCCGGCCGAGCAGGGTGAGCCCCATGTCGATGCCGGAGGAGACACCGGCGGCGGTGACGTACTTGCCGTCGGTCACCACGCGTTCCCCGGTCGGCTCGGCGCCGTACCTCCTCAGGTGGTCGAGCGCCAGCCAGTGGGAGGTGGCCCGGCGTCCCTCCAGGAGGCCGGCCGCGGCCAGCAGCAGGGACCCGGTGCACACGGAGGTCGTCCAGGTGCTGGACGCGTCGGCCGCGCGCAGCCAGTCCAGCAGGGTGCCGTTGTCCATCTGGGGCGTCTGTCCGGGGCCGCCGGGCACGACGACGACGTCCGGGCGGGGTACGTCGGCCAGGGTCCCGTCGGCGGTGAGGGCGAGCGCACCGGTGTCGCTGCGCACGGGGCCGGTCCGCTCGGCGACGAAGACGGTCCGCGCGTCCGGGAGGCGGCCGAGGGTCTCGTACGGGCCCACGGCGTCGAGGGCGGTGAAGCGGTCGAAGAGGACGATGGCGATCTGCATCGGTGGCCTTTCGGGAGGGGTGGGCGGGAGCGTCGGGGAAGGGCGGGGCGGGAGCGTCAGGGACGGGCGGGTGCGGGAGCGGGCCGGAAGCGGCGGCGGTACTCCGCCGGTGGCGTGCCGAGGGCCCGGACGAAGGCGCGGCGCATCGCCTCGGGCGTGCCGTAGCCGCTGGCGCGGGAGATCTCCTCGACGCCGTCGCCGGTGTCCTCCAGCAGGCGGCGGGCGTGTTCGAGCCGTACCCGGTCGACGTAGCGGCCCGGGGTCGTGCCGGTCTCGGCGCGGAAGGCGCGGGCGAAGTGGCGCGGCGAGAGGGCGGCGCGGGCCGCGAGCGCCTCGACGGACAGATCGGCGCCGGGGTGCTCGGTGATGTAGTGCTGCACCTCGCGCAGCGGCTCGCGCCGCGCGGTCTGGGCGGCGAGCTGGGCGCTGAACTGGGCCTGGTTCCCGGGCCGGCGCAGGAACACCACCAGGTGCCGGGCGATGGTGAGGGCGGCCGCCCGGCCGAGGTCCTCCTCGACCAGGGCGAGCGCGAGGTCGATGCCCGCGGTGACGCCGGCGGACGTGGCGACGTGGCCGTCGCGGACGTAGACGGGGTCCGGGTCGACCTCGACGGCCGGGTGGTCCCGGGCGAGCCGGTCGCAGTGGGCCCAGTGCGTGGTGGCGCGGCGGCCGTCCAGCAGACCGGCCCCGGCGAGCAGGAACGCCCCCGTGCAGACGGAGACCAGGCGCTCGGCGCGCGGTCCGTTGCGGCGCAGCCAGTCGGTCAGCCGCGGGTCGGGCCGCCGGGTCCCCTCTCCCCCGGGGACGAGGAGCGTGTGCGGGGCGGGCGCGCCGGACAGGGCCCGGTCCGGTACGACGGTCAGGCCGCTGCTCGCGCGCACCGGGGAGCCGTCCGGGGAGGCGGTGCGCAGCCGGTACGTCCCCGGCGCGTGCTTCTCGGCGCCCGCGAGGACCTCCCAGGGGCCGGTGACGTCGAGGCTCTGCACGCCGTCGAAGAGGACGACGAGAACGGTTCGCTGCGCCATGTCCCCGATTCTTGGCGGCGCCCGGCACGGCCGCAACGACGAGCACCCCACCTTTCCTGCCACGGCCCGGACGGCGTGGAGGCCGGGGCCCGGTGCATGGTGGGGCGCCGGCGAGGTACCCGCGGGACATCCGCTTCCCGGCCGAAGGGGCCGGGGGACGAAAGGAGACCGACGTGTTCCGTGCCCTCGCAGACGTCCTGCGCCAGATCGGCGGGGCGATCGCCACCGTGGTGACCCTGCCCTTCCGCGCGCTGGCCCGGCTGTTCGGCGGCGCCTCGTCCACCGCCCGCGGACGCCGCGCCTGAGGCCCTCCGTGAGGCCGCCCGTGCGGTGTCCGGGCGCGCCGCCGCCCTGATCCACGGTTGTCGGCGCCACCTGCCACAATTGCCGCGCAACCTCAGTGGAGAAGGCGGTACGGGAACGTGACGACACCCCTCGCAGGGTCCATCGAAGGCAGGATCGCCGAGGAGCTCGGCGTACGGGAGCGGCAGGTCAGGGCCGCCGTGGAACTGCTCGACGGCGGTTCGACGGTGCCCTTCATCGCCCGCTACCGCAAGGAAGCGACCGAGATGCTCGACGACGCGCAGCTGCGCACGATCGAGGAGCGGCTGCGCTACCTGCGGGAGCTGGAGGAGCGTCGTGCGGCGATCCTGGAGTCGGTGCGCGAGCAGGGCAAGCTGACCGACGAGCTCGAGGCGCGGATCCGCGGCGCGGAAACCAAGGCGCGCCTGGAGGACGTCTACCTGCCGTACAAGCCCAAGCGGCGCACCAAGGCGCAGATCGCCCGCGAGGCGGGACTGGAGCCGCTGGCGGAGGGACTGCTCGGCGACCCGGGCGTCGACCCCCTCGCCGCGGCCGCCGCGTTCGTGGACGCGGACAAGGGCGTCGCGGACGCGCAGGCCGCCCTGGACGGCGCGCGGGCGATCCTCACCGAGCGGTTCTCGGAGGACGCCGACCTCATCGGCGAGCTGCGCGAGCGCATGTGGGTGCGCGGGCGGCTGGCCGCCAGGGTGCGCGAGGGCAAGGAGGAGGCGGGCGCGAAGTTCGCCGACTACTTCGACTTCGCCGAGCCGTTCACCGAGCTGCCCTCGCACCGGGTCCTGGCGCTGCTGCGCGGCGAGAAGGAGGAGGTCCTCGACCTCGTCCTGGAGCCGGAGGAGCCGGTGGACGGCCCGTCGTCGTACGAGGGGATCGTCGCGCGCCGGTTCGGGATCGCCGACCGGGGGCGCCCCGCCGACCGGTGGCTGCTGGACACGGTCCGCTGGGCCTGGCGCACGCGCATCCTGGTGCACCTCGGCATCGACCTGCGCCTGAGGCTGCGCACCGCGGCCGAGGACGAGGCGGTGCGGGTCTTCGCGGCCAACCTGCGCGACCTGCTGCTGGCGGCTCCCGCGGGCACGCGGGCGACGCTCGGCCTGGACCCGGGCTTCCGGACGGGCGTGAAGGTCGCCGTGGTGGACGCGACCGGCAAGGTCGTGGCCACGGACGTGATCCATCCGCACGTGCCGGCGAACCGGTGGGACGAGGCGATCGCCAAGCTGGCCCGGCTGGCGCAGGAGCACGCGGTCGAGCTGATCGCGATCGGCAACGGCACGGCCTCCCGCGAGACCGACCGGCTCGCGGGCGAGCTCATCGCCAGGCACCCCGAGCTGAAGCTGACCAAGGTGATGGTGTCCGAGGCGGGCGCCTCCGTGTACTCGGCCTCCGCCTTCGCCTCCCAGGAGCTGCCCGACCTGGACGTGTCGCTGCGCGGCGCGGTGTCCATCGCGCGCCGGCTCCAGGACCCGCTGGCCGAGCTGGTGAAGATCGACCCGAAGTCGATCGGGGTCGGCCAGTACCAGCACGACCTGTCCGAGGTGAAGCTGTCGCGTTCGCTGGACGCGGTGGTGGAGGACTGCGTGAACGGCGTCGGCGTGGACGTCAACACCGCGTCGGCGCCGCTGCTGGCCCGGGTGTCCGGCATCTCCTCCTCGCTCGCCGAGAACATCGTGGCCCACCGGGACGGCAACGGCCCGTTCCGGTCCCGCGGCGAGCTGAAGAAGGTCGCGCGGCTCGGGCCCAAGGCGTACGAGCAGTGCGCGGGCTTCCTGCGGATCCGCGGCGGCGACGACCCGCTGGACGCCTCCAGCGTGCACCCCGAGGCCTACCCGGTGGTGCGGCGCATGGTGAAGACCTCCGGTCAGGAGGTGGCCGCGCTGATCGGCAACACGGCGGTGCTGCGGTCGCTGCGGCCGCAGGACTTCGTGGACGAGAAGTTCGGTCTGCCGACCGTCACCGACATCCTCAAGGAGCTGGAGAAGCCGGGGCGCGACCCCCGGCCCGCGTTCCGGACGGCCGCCTTCAAGGAGGGCGTGGAGAAGATCTCCGACCTGTCCTCCGGGATGGTCCTGGAGGGCGTGGTGACGAACGTGGCCGCCTTCGGCGCGTTCGTGGACGTCGGTGTCCACCAGGACGGCCTGGTGCACGTCTCGGCGATGTCGAAGACGTTCGTCAAGGACCCGCGGGACGTGGTGAAGCCGGGCGACATCGTCAAGGTGAAGGTCCTGGACGTGGACGTCCCGCGCAAGCGGATCTCGCTGACGCTGCGGCTGGACGACGAGGCGGCCCCGCAGGGCCGGCCGGCCGGCGGCGGTGGCGAGCGCCGGCAGCGCGGCGGGCGTCCCCCGCAGCAGCGTCAGGGCCGCGGCGGCCAGGGCGGTGGCGGTGGCGGTGGCAACGGCGGTGCGCGCCAGGCGCCCGCGCCCGCGAACAGCGCGATGGCCGACGCCCTGCGCCGCGCCGGACTGGTCGATCCGAAGGGCAGCCGCCGCTGAGCCGTGCCCGCCGCCCCGGGCCCGGGTCCCGCGCTGCGGGGTCCGGGCCCGTCCGGGTCCGCAGGACGTCGGTGTGCCGGCGTCCCGGAACGGGCCGCGCCGGACGCCGGTCGTCCGGGTGCGGTGCGCCTGCGGTGGCTTCCGCGGCGGCGTGGAGTCCGGCGGCGGGCCGTCATGGAGTTCGGCGGCGGCCCGTCAGCGTTCGGTCACCTTGCCGTCGGCCACCTCCAGGCGGCGGGTGACGCGGACCGCGTCGAGCATGCGGCGGTCGTGGGTGACCAGCAGGAGGGTGCCCTCGTAGGCGTCGAGGGCGTCCTCCAGCTGCTCGATGGCGGGCAGGTCGAGGTGGTTGGTCGGCTCGTCGAGGACCAGGAGGTTGACGCCCCGGCCCTGCAGGAGGGCGAGGGCGGCGCGGGTGCGTTCGCCCGGGGAGAGGGTGGCCGCGGGGCGCAGCACGTGGTCCGCCTTGAGGCCGAACTTGGCCAGCAGGGTGCGGATGTCGGCCGGTTCCAGGCCGGGGACCGCCGGGCGGAACGCGTCGAGCAGCGTCTCGGGGCCGTGGAACAGCGCGCGGGCCTGGTCGACCTCGCCGAGCAGCACGCCCGGGCCGAGGGCCGCGTGCCCGGCGTCGAGCGGGACGCGGCCCAGCAGGGCGCCCAGCAGCGTGGACTTGCCGGCGCCGTTCGCGCCCGTCACGGCCACCCGGTCGGCCCAGTCGACCTGCAGGGACACCGGGCCGAGCACGAAGCCGCCGCGCCGCACCTCGGCGTCCCGCAGGGTCGCCACCACCGCGCCGGAGCGCGGGGCCGCCGCGATCTCCATGCGCAGCTCCCACTCCTTGCGCGGCTCCTCGACCACCTCGAGCCGCTCGATCATGCGCTGCGTCTGACGGGCCTTGGCGGCCTGCTTCTCGCTGGCCTCGCTGCGGAACTTGCGGCCGATCTTGTCGTTGTCGCCGCCCGCCTTGCGCCGCGCGTTCTTCACGCCCTTGTCCATCCAGGCGCGCTGCATCTGCGCGCGTTCCTGGAGGGCGGTCCTCTTGCCGGCGTACTCCTCGTACGCGTCGCGGGCGTGCCGGCGGGCCACCTCCCGCTCCTCCAGGTAGGCCGCGTAACCGCCGCCGTAGAGGTTGATCCGCCGCTGGGCGAGGTCGAGTTCGAGGACCTTGGTGACGGTGCGGGTGAGGAACTCGCGGTCGTGGCTGACGACGACGGTCCCGGCGCGCAGTCCGCCCACGAAGCGCTCCAGGCGCTCCAGGCCGTCCAGGTCGAGGTCGTTGGTCGGCTCGTCGAGGAGGAAGACGTCGTAGCGGGACAGGAGGAGGGAGGCCAGCTGGGCGCGGGCCGCCTGCCCGCCGGAGAGGGAGGTCATCGGCTGGTCCAGGTCGACGGCCGGGCCGAGGGAGCCGGCGACCTCCTCGGCACGCTCGTCGAGGTCGGCGCCGCCCAGGGACAGCCACCGCTCCAGGGCGAGGGCGTACGCGTCGTCCGCGCCCGGCGCCCCGGCGACCAGGGCTTCGGTCGCCTCGTCCATGGTCCGCTGGGCCTCGGCGACGCCGGTCCGGCGCGCCAGGAAGGCCCGCACGGTCTCGCCGGGCCGGCGCTCCGGCTGCTGCGGGAGGTGCCCGACGGTCGCGGTCGGCGGGGAGAGGCGCAGCTCGCCCCGTTCGGGGGCGGTGAGCCCGGCGAGCAGGCGCAGCAGCGTGGACTTGCCCGCGCCGTTGGCGCCGACCAGGCCGATCACGTCGCCGGGGGCGACGACGAGGTCGAGGCCGGTGAACAGGGAGCGGTCGCCGTGACCGGCGGCGAGGTTCTTGGCGACGAGGGTGGCAGTCATCAGACCGCCGATCCTAGCCGCCGTGCGCGGACGGGAGGGGAGCCCCGGCCGCTCACCGCCCCACGGCCGTCACCGGCACCGTCCCCGCGGCGCGGGCCGCGGGACGCCCTCCGCCCGGCCGGTCGGACCGGCCGGGCGGAGGAGGCGGTCAGTGCTTGCCGATCGGGTCCCCCTCCACGTCCGGGCCGCGGCCGGGACCGATGCGGAGTTCGAACTCGCCGTCGTACTTCTCGTGTCCCTGGATGACGGCGAGCTCCACCGCCTCGGAGCCCATCTCGCCGCGCACGATGAGCGGATCCCGGCGCAGGTCGCGCATGAGGGCCACGCACATGAAGATCATCACCACGACGAACGGCGCCGCCGCGAGGATCGTGAGGTTCTGCAGGCCCGTCAGCGCGTCGCCCTGGCCACTGCCGACGAGCAGCATGATCGCGGCCACCGCGCCGGTGACGACGCCCCAGAACACCACCACCAGGCGGCTCGGCTCCAGCGCGCCCTTCTGCGAGAGGGTGCCCATGACGACCGAGGCCGCGTCGGCGCCGGAGACGAAGAAGATGCCGACGAGGACCATCACCAGCAGGCTCGTGGCCGTGGCGACGGGGAACTGCTGGAGCACCGCGAAGAGCTGTCCCTCGGGCGTCGACTCCTCGCCGAGCCCGCCCTGCTCCTGGAGCTTCATCGCGGAGCCGCCGAAGACCGCGAACCAGACGAGGCTGACCGTGCTGGGGACGAGGATGACCCCGCCGACGAACTGGCGGATGGTCCGGCCCCGGCTGATGCGGGCGATGAACATGCCGACGAAGGGCGTCCAGGAGATCCACCACGCCCAGTAGAAGACGGTCCAGCTGCCCAGCCAGTCGGCGACCCCCTCACCGCCGCTGGCCTCGGTGCGGGCCGCCAGCTCGGGCAGCTCGCCCAGGTAGGAGAAGACGGAGGTGGGCAGCAGGTCGAGGACGATGATGGTCGGGCCCGCCACGAACACGAACAGGGCGAGCACCAGCGCCAGCACCATGTTGGTGTTGGAGAGCCACTGGATGCCCTTCTCCACCCCCGAGACCGCCGAGGCGACGAACGCCACGGTCAGCACCGCGATGATGCCGACGAGCAGCCCGGTGCTCACCTTCTCCATCCAGCCGAGCTCCCGCGCGCCGGAGCCGATCTGCAGCGCGCCGAGGCCGAGCGAGGCCGCGGAGCCGAAGACGGTCGCGACGATCGCCAGGACGTCGATGACGCGCCCGCCGATCCCGTTCGCGTTCCGCTCCCCGATGAGCGGGGTGAAGACGGCGCTGATGGTCTGCCGGCGGCGCCTGCGGAACGTGCTGTAGGCGATGGCGAGGCCGACCACCGCGTAGATCGCCCAGGGGTGGAGCGTCCAGTGGAACAGCGTGGTGGCCATGGCCACTTCCATGCGGTCGCCCGAGTCGGCCGGGGCGGTGCCGGGCGGCGGGGTGACGTAGTGCGCCAGCGGCTCGCTCACGCCGTAGAACATCAGCCCGATGCCCATGCCCGCGCTGAACATCATCGCGACCCAGGAGACGGTGCGGAACTCCGGTTCCTCGCCCTCGGCGCCGAGGTGGATCCGGCCGTAGCGGCTGGCCGCGAGCCAGAGGGCGAAGACGACGAAGCCGGAGGCGGCCAGCATGAACGCCCAGCCGCCGTTGTGCATCAGCCCGCTGAGCGCGCTGCTGGAGACGTTCTCGAGGGAGTCCGTCGCGGCGGCGCCCCAGACCACGAACGCGAGGGTGAGCGCGGCCGTGACGCCGAACACCACCCGGTCGGTCCGGGGCCGCTGCCGGCCGGGCAGACCCGCTTCCGAGCCCGGTAGCGGGCCTGCCGTCCGGCCCTTGTCGCTGTGATGGTCCTGCGTCACTGGCGGCACCTTTCATCGAACTTCTGATCGGAGTGCGCTCCTCCGGAGATGCCCCTACCACACGTGGCGCAAAACTCACCTTGCTCAGCAGGACATGTCCTGCTCCCCCTGCGTGAGGTGGTACGCGGCGCCTGCGTCGAGGAGCAGCGGGACGAGGGCCCGCAGCGGCCGCCGCCGGGGGACGAGGACGCCCCCGTCGCCGTCCCGCCGGACGCGCACCCCGTGCGGCGCCGGCTCGTCCCGGACCTCCGCGTACCGGTCCGGGGGCGAGGCGGTGGCCGCACGGCGGACCGGTGAGCGTCCCGGCGGGGCCGGGCGGGTCGTTGCCGGCCCCGCCCAGGTGCACGGGGCCGGTGTCGGCGCGGCCGGCCGCGCGTGCCGCGTCGGTGGCCGCGAGGGACCGCCGCTCCTCGGGCGGGGTGGCCCGGCGGGCCCCGTCGCCCGTCTCGCATCCGGTGCGGAGCGGGGGCCCTCGCCGGCCCGGGCCGGGGCTGCGGCGAGGGAGGCGGCGAGGGCCACGGCGGGCGTGACGGCGACGCGCGGGGCGCGCTTCACCGGGCCTCCCCGGGGACGCGGCGGGGGGTGGCGTCCGGCCGGCCCACGCCGTTCGGGGCCGTGTCCCGGGCCCCGGCGGGCGGGCCCGCGGTGGCACGGGCGAACGCGGCCGCTCCGCCGGTGAACGGGACGTGCGCGGTGGTGCGGGCCAGGTCGAGGGTGAGGGCGGGGGTGTCCGCCGGAGGGTCGATCAGGCCCCGGTCGGTGCCCGCGACGATCAGCGCCAGGCGGTGCCCCGCGGGCACGACGTGGTCGGTGGCCGCGAGGTCGAGGGTGACCGTGTACCGCTTGCCCGGGGTGAGCGGGGCGCCCTTGCCGGTGCCGGCGCGGTGGCCGAGGTCGGCCCAGCCGCGGCTGACGATCGTGTGGCCGACGTCGACGGTCTTCGCGCGGGTCTCCCTGAAGCAGGAGCTGTCGCCCGTCGTGCTCGCGCCCCAGCAGGAGCGCTCGGTGAGGGTGGTGATGCCCTCCCCGGCGTCGGCGTAGTCGCGGACGGTGCCGGGGCCGAGGTCCACGAGGACGGCGGACAGGTGGGCCGTCGGGGTGGTGGGGGTGGCGGTGACGGTGACCCGGGAGGAGCCGGACAGCCGCAGGTCCCGGGTGAGCGGGACGGTGACGAACCCGGCCTTCTCCGGGGTCGGCGTGTCGACGCGCGCGGCCCAGTCGGTCTCGCCGAGCCGCGGGTCGTCGGTGAAGGTCTCGGTGCCCCTGCCCTTGCGCAGGCCCAGGGTGCCGACGCCCGGTTCGGCGCCCCGGGCGGGGCGCAGGGTCGCGGTGCGCGTGCCGCGCGGCGGCCAGGCGGCGGAGGTCACCCACTGGTCGGGGCGGCGCTCGATGTCGGCCATCGGCTCCCGGTCGATGCCGTTGTCGTGGCCGAGGAGTTCGTGGTCGAACCAGCGGTGCAGGGTGCGGACCCACTCGGCGCGGCGGAAGTCGAAGGGGTCGACGTGACCGGTCTGGGAGAGCCAGATCTTGCGCTTCACCCCGTTCTTCGCGAGCGCGTCCCACCAGGGGCCGACGTGCTGCATCCGCACGTTGAGGTCCTGCGCGCCGTGCACGAGGAAGACGCTGGCCCGCACCTTCTTCGCGGCGCGCACGTAGTCGCGTTCGGTCCACAGCGGCGTCCGGTCGCCGCTGCGCGGGGCGCCGTCGACGAGTTCGCGCTGGACGGCGGCGCACCGGGACCGGGCGTCGGGGCTCTCGACGTAGTGCGACAGCCAGTCGGGGCCCGAGTCGTAGAGCGGGGCGCCCTGGGCGAAGTAGTAGTCGTACCAGGAGGAGATGGCGGCGATCGGGACGATGGTCTCCAGGCCCTCGACACCGGTCGCGGCGACCCCGTTGGCGATGGTGCCGTCCCAGCTCTTGCCGATCATCCCGGTGCGGCCGTTGGTCCAGTCGGCCCTGGCGCGCTCGGTTCCGGTGCGGGTGGTGTAGGCCCGGCCCCGGCCGTTCAGCCAGTCGACGACGGCCTTCGCGGACCGGATGTCGGAGCGGCCGCCCACGTCCACGCAGCCGTCGGACCGGTTGGTTCCGGCCAGGTCGACGCCGACGACGGCGTAGCCGCGCGGCACGAAGTAGTTGTCGTAGAACAGCGGCATGCCCACGATGTCGCCGTCCGCGTCGTAGGTCTTGCGCTGGCTGTCGTTGCCGCGCCCGCAGCAGGAGTAGTACGGGCTGGCGTCCATGATGACGGGGACCTTGCGGCCCTGCTGCGCGGGTTCGCGGGGGCGGACGATGTCGACGGCGACCCGGTCGGTCCTCCCGTCGCGGTCCTCGTCGAGTCCGGTGTCCACCCAGACGGCCTCGCGGACGGCGTCGGCGTAGGAGTGGACGGGCAGGCTCTCGCGCGGCGCGGCCCGTGCCGCGGTCGGGGCGAGCAGCGCGGCCGTCAGGGCGGCGGTGGCCGCCGTCGCGAGCGTTCTCCAGGTCGTGAGGCGCGTGCGTTTCGGCATGCGCGGACGGTACACCGGTCAACTCGTGTGCAGAAGAGCGCATCTGACGGGTCGTGAGGTGATGGGGCGCCGGGTGCGGCGTCCGCCCGGTCGCCGTGGCCGTGGACCGCCACCGGTGCCTCCCGCCCCACCGGCCGTTCGGTGACACGGCGCCGCCGGGGAGGCGGACGCCGGCGGTCCCCGGGTCCGCCGCGGAACATGCGCACGGCCCCCGGCGGCGCCCCGGGTGTCACAGCACCGGTGGTACAGCGATACTGCTGCGCATGACGACGGAGACCGAGGCGCCGCGCGGGCGGCGGGAGGGCGAGCGGCCCACCCTCACCATCGACGAACTGGCGGCCCGGGCCGGCGTCACGGTGCGCACGATCCGCTTCTACGGCACCAGGGGCCTGCTGCCGCCCCCGGTGCTCGGTCCGCGGCGGGTCGGTCACTACGGGCGGGAGCACCTGGCCCGGCTGGCGCTCATCGAGGAGCTGCGGCACCAGGGCGTGACGCTGGCGGCCATCGAACGGTACCTGGAGCGGCTGCCGCCGGACCTGACCGCGCGGGAGCTGGCGGTCCAGCGGGCGGTGGTGGCCTCCTGGGCTCCGGAAACGGCGAGGACCGTCTCCCGGGAGGAGCTGGAGCGGCTGGCGGGACGGGCGCTGACCGAGGAGGAGCTGGGGCGGCTGGCGGCGGTGGACGTCGTCGAGCGGGACGGCGGGGCCTTCCGGGTCGACGCCGGGCTGCTGCGGCTCGGTGTCGAGCTGCTGGACGTGCCGCTGTCGCAGGAGACCCTGCTCGCGGCCCGGACCACGCTCACCGAGCACTCCCGCGCGGCGGCCCGCGAGCTGTCGCGGCTGCTGCGCGACGCGGTCGCGGAGCGCGACGCGCGGGACGTGCGGTCGCTCTCCGCCCACATGCAGCCGCTCGTGGTGCAGGCGCTGCTCACGACGTTCCAGCGGTCGCTGAGGGAGGAACTGCGGGAGTGGATGGACGACGAGTCCCGGGAATGACGGGGCCGGCGCGCCGTCAGCGCGCGTCCGTGAAGACCTCGCCCTTCTCCGCCTTCTCCACCAGCAGGGCCGGCGGGGTGAAGCGCTCGCCGTAGCGGTCGGCGAGCTCCCGCGCGCGGGCCACGAATCCGGGCAGGCCGGTCCCTCCCCCGGGGCCGCCGTCGTAGCCGTTGACGTACTGCAGGACGCCGCCGGTCCAGCCGGGGAAGCCGATGCCGAGGATCGAGCCGATGTTGGCGTCGGCGACGGAGGTGAGCACGCCCTCCTCCAGCAGCCGGACGGCGTCCAGCGCCTCGGAGAAGAGCATGCGCTCCTGCATGTCGCGGAACGGGATCGTGTGCCCGGGCCGGGTGAAGTGCTCGCGCAGTCCCGGCCACAGGGCGCCGCGGCCGCCGTCCTCGCCGTACTCGTAGAAGCCGGCGCCGCCGCTGCGGCCGGGGCGGCCGAACTCGTCGACCATGCGGTCGATCACGGCCTCGGCGGGGTGCGCGTCCCAGGTGCCGCCCGCCTCCTCCACCGTCCGCTTCGCCTCGCCCCGGATCCTGCGCGGCAGGGTCAGCGTCAGCTCGTCCACCAGGGCCAGCACCTTGGCCGGGTAGCCGGCCTGGGCGGCGGCCTGCTCCACCGACGCGGGCTCGATGCCCTCGCCGACCATGGCGACGCCCTCGTTGATGAAGTGGCCGATGACGCGCGAGGTGAAGAAGCCGCGCGAGTCGTTGACGACGATCGGGGTCTTGTCGATCTGCCGGACCAGGTCGAAGGCGCGGGCCAGCGCCTCGTCCCCGGTGCGCCCGCCCTTGATGATCTCGACCAGCGGCATCCTGTCGACCGGCGAGAAGAAGTGCAGTCCGATGAAGTCGTCCTGCCGCTCGACGCCCTCGGCGAGGGCGGTGATGGGCAGGGTCGAGGTGTTGGAGCACAGCAGCGCGTCGGGGGCGACGACGTCCTGGACCTCCTGGAACACCTTGTGCTTGAGCGCGGTGTCCTCGAACACGGCCTCGATGACCGCGTCGCAGCCCGCCAGGTCCGCGGCCTCGGCGGTCGGCGTGATCCGCGCGAGCAGCGCGTCGGCCTTCTCCCGGGTGGTGCGGCCCTTGGCGACGGCCTTGGCGCACAGCTTCTCGGAGTGGCCCTTGCCCCTGACGGCCGCCTCCAGGGAGACGTCCTTGAGGACGACCTCGATCCCGGCGCGGGCGCAGGAGTAGGCGATGCCGGCGCCCATCATCCCGGCGCCGAGGACGGCGACCCTGCGGACCCGGCGCGGCTCGACGCCCTTCGGGCGGTTGGCGCCGGAGTTGACGGCCTGGAGGTCGAAGAAGAACGCCTGGATCATGTTCTTCGACGTCTGTCCGGCGGCCAGCTCGACGAAGTAGCGGGCCTCGACGGCCTGGGCGGTCTCGAAGTCGACCTGGGCGCCCTCGACGGCGGCCGCGAGGATGTTCCGCGGGGCCGGGTAGGGCGCGCCGCCCGTCTGCTTGCGCAGGGTGGCGGGGAAGGCGGGCAGGTCGGCCGCGAACTTCGGGTCCGACGGGGTGCCGCCGGGGATCCGGTAGCCGGGCCGGTCCCAGGGCTGGGCGGACTCGGGGTGCGCGTCGATGAAGGCGCGGGCCCTGGCGAGCAGGTCCTCCGGGCTGTCGGCCACCTCGTCGACGAGGCCGTTGTCCAGGGCGCGCCGCGGGGTGTACCGGGTGCCCTGGAGGAGGACCTTCAGCAGGGCGTCGGCGATGCCGAGCAGCCGGACGGTGCGCACGACGCCGCCGCCACCGGGGAGCAGGCCGAGGGTGACCTCGGGCAGGCCGATCCTGGAGCCGGGGGCGTCCAGGGCGATCCGGTGGTGGCAGGCCAGGGCGAGTTCGTAGCCGCCGCCGAGGGCCGCGCCGTTGATCGCCGCGACGACCGGCTTGCCGAGGGTCTCGAGGCGGCGCAGCCGGCGCTTGATCGCCATGCCGCCGTCGAACAGCTCCTGTGCCGTCTCGGGGGTGACCCGGATCAGGTCGCGCAGGTCGCCGCCGGCGAAGAAGGTCTTCTTGGCGGAGGTGAGGATGACGCCGCGGATCGAGTCCTTCTCGGCCTCCAGGCGGTCGGTGATCGCGGCGAAGGAGTCGCGGAACGCCTGGTTCATGGTGTTCGCGGACTGGTTCGGGTCGTCCAGGACGAGGGTGACGACGCCGGTGTCGTCCTGCTCCCAGCGGATGGTGGTGCTCTCGGTCATGAGGGGGTCTCCGTAAGGGGTCGCGTGCGGGGCGCGGGGATCGGGCCGCCGGGATTCAGAGGCGTTCGACGATGGTGGCGATGCCCATGCCGCCGCCCACGCACAGCGTGGCGAGGCCGTAGCGCTTGTCCTGGCGCTCCAGTTCGTCGACGAGCGTGCCGAGGATCATCGCGCCGGTGGCGCCCAGCGGGTGGCCGAGCGCGATGGCGCCGCCGTTGACGTTGACCTTGTCCAGCGACAGCCCCATGTCCTTCACGAAGCGCAGCACGACCGCCGCGAACGCCTCGTTGATCTCGACCAGGTCGATGTCGTCGATGGTCAGCCCGGCCTTGGCGAGCGCCTTGCGGGTGGCCGGGGCGGGGCCGGTGAGCATGATGGTGGGCTCGGAGCCGGACACGGCGGCGGAGACGATCCGCGCGCGCGGGGTGAGCCCGTAGCGCTCGCCGACCTCCCGGGAGCCGACGGCGACCAGGGCGGCGCCGTCCACGATGCCGGAGGAGTTGCCCGCGTGGTGGACGTGGTCGATCCGCTCGACCCAGTGGTACTGCTGCAGCGCCACCGCGTCGAAGCCGCCCAGCTCGCCGATGTCCGCGAAGGACGGCCTGAGGCCCGCGAGGGAGTCGGCGGTGGTGCCGGGGCGCAGGTGCTCGTCGCGGTCGAGGACGACCAGGCCGCTGCGGTCCTTCACCGGGACGACGGACCGCTCGAAGCGGTTCTCCTTCCAGGCGGCGGCCGCGCGCTCCTGCGACAGCGCCGCGTACTCGTCGACGTCGCGGCGGGAGAACCCCTCGAGGGTGGCGATCAGGTCGGCGCCGATGCCCTGCGGCACGAAGTTGACGTCGAGGTTGGTCATCGGGTCGTTGAACCAGGCGCCGCCGTCGGAGGCCATCTTCACCCGGGACATCGACTCGACGCCGCCCGCCAGGATCAGGTCCTCCCAGCCCGAACGCACCTTGGCGGCGGCCAGGTTGACGGCCTCCAGACCGGAGGCGCAGAAGCGGTTCTCCTGCACGCCGGCCACCGTGTCGGGCAGTCCGGCGGCGAGGGCCGCGATGCGGGCGATGTCGGAGCCCTGGTCGCCGACGGGCGAGACGACACCGAGGACGACGTCGTCGACGGCGGCCGGGTCGAGGTCCGGGAAGCGGCCGCGGATCTCGTGGATGAGGCCGACGACCAGGTCGATGGGCTTGGTGCCGTGCAGGGCGCCGGTCGCCTTGCCGCGCCCGCGCGGGGTGCGGATCGCGTCGTACACGTACGCTTCGGTGCTCACGGGGAGGCCTTTCACTGGGGGTTCGAGGGCTTCGGGGGCGAGGACAGCAGCCGGGGCACGTCCCAGTCGCGGGCCACGTCGTCGGTGTCGGCGCCCGGCCGGGCGGGCCCGGTGCGGACGGTGGCGGGGGTCGCGGAGAACCGCGGGGCCGGTGCGGGCTGGGTGATGCCGCCGTGGTCGGTGAAGGTCCCGCGGGCGGCCAGGTGCGGGTGGTGCGGGGCCTCGCGCAGGGACAGCACGGGTGCCACGCAGGCGTCGGAGCCCTCGAAGACGGCCGTCCACTCGGCGCGGGTGCGGGACTTGAAGCGGGCGGCGACCCGCTCGCGCAGCTCCGGCCAGCGGGTGACGTCCGCGTGGGCGGCGGCCTGGTCCTCCAGGCCGAGCAGGCGCAGGAACTCGGCGTAGAACCGCGGCTCCAGCGCGCCCACCGCCATGTGGCGGCCGTCGGCCGTCTCGTAGGTGCCGTAGTAGGGGCAGCCGCCGTCGAGGAGGTTGGTGCCGCGCCGGTCCTGCCAGGCGCCGGCGGCGAGCATGCCGTGGATCATCGCGGAGAGGTGGGCGGCGCCGTCCACGATGGCGGCGTCGACGACCTGCCCGGTGCCGGTGGCGCGCGCGTGGTGCAGGGCGGCGAGGACGCCGACGACGAGGTAGAGGGAACCGCCCGCGTAGTCGCCGAGGAGGTTGGCCGGGACGGCCGGGGGCCGGTCCGGGTCGCCGATCATGCCGAGGACGCCGGTGGGGGCGAGGTAGGCGATGTCGTGCCCCGCGCGGTCGGCGAGGGGGCCCTGCTGGCCCCAGCCGGTCATCCGGCCGTAGACCAGGCGGGGGTTGCGGGCGCGGCAGTCCGCGGGGCCGACGCCGAGGCGCTCGGCGACACCGGGACGGTAGCCCTCGACGAGGACGTCGGCGCGTTCGGCCAGGTCGAGGACGCGTGCGGCGCCGTCGGGTGCCTTCAGGTCGACGACCACGGAGCGCTTGTTGCGGTGGGTGACGTCGTGCGCCGGGTCGATGCCGAGGCCCGGGCCGCCCGGGCGGTCCACGCGGACGACGTCGGCGCCCAGGTCGGCGAGGAGCATGGCGGCGAACGGTCCGGGACCGATGCCGGCCAGCTCGACCACGCGCACGCCGGTGAGCGGACCGTGCCCCGCCGTCCTGGCCTCCGTCATCCGCAGCTCCCCGTCCGACCGTGACACGACCGATGTCACACCAGTGATGCTAGGAACGCGTTCCACCCGGCACAAGACCGGGCGAGCAAGCGCTTGGAAACTCTACGCGCGGGCGGGAGGCGTCCGGCGGACCCGGGCGGGCCGGGGGCGTCCCCGCACGCTTTTTCCGACTTCTTCGGGGCGTTCCCGGCCACGGCCGTCCGCTTGCCCCGGGCTCGCCGTCGCGCCCCGCACCCCTCACGCTAGCCTCGGCGGGCGACAGCGGCGCGGCTGCACGACCAAGGGGTGTCATGAGCAGGCTGAACAGGACGGACCGTCCGTACGACATCGTGCTCTTCGGAGCCACCGGCTTCGTCGGGGAACTCACCGCGCAGTACCTCGCCGCCCACGCGCCCGCCGGGCTGCGCTGGGCGGTCGCGGGCCGCAGCGCGCGGAGGCTGGAGCGGCTGTGCGAGCGGCTGCCCGGGGGCGCGGGGGTCGGCCGGCTGCGGGCGGACGCGTCCGACCCGGCCTCGCTGCGCGAGCTCGCCGGGCAGGCGCGCGTGGTGGCCACGACGGTGGGCCCCTACGTGGAGTACGGCGAGGAACTCGTCGCCGCCTGCGCCGACGCTGGCACGGACTACGTCGACCTCACGGGTGAACCCGAGTTCGTGGACCTGGTGTACGTCCGCCACGACGCACGCGCGCGGGAGACCGGCGCGCGGCTGGTGCACGCCTGCGGCTTCGACTCGGTGCCGCACGACCTGGGCGCCTACTTCACCGTGCGGCGGCTGCCCGAGGGCGTGCCGCTGACCGTGGACGGCTTCGTGACCGCCGACGCGGCCTTCTCGGGCGGGACGTTCGCCTCGGCGCTGGGCCAGCTCTCCCGGCCCCGGCAGCTCCGCGCGGCGGCCCGGGACCGCCGGCGCCACGAACCGCGGCTGGTGGGCCGCCGGGTCTCGGTGCCCCCGGGCGCGCCGCGCTACGCCCCGGAGGTGGGCGCCTGGGCCCTGCCGCTGCCGACCGTCGACGCGCAGATCGTGCGCCGGTCGGCGAGGACGCTCGACCGGTACGGACCCGACTTCCGCTACCGGCACTACGCGGCCGTCCGCCGCCTTCCCGTGGCGGTCGGCGGGGTCGCGGCCGTGGGCGCGCTGGTGGCGGCGGCCCAGCTGCCTCCCGCGCGGCGCCTGCTCTCCGGCCGGCTCAGGCCCGGCGACGGGCCGAGTCCCCGCAAGCGCGCCCGGAGCTGGTTCACCGTCCGCTTCGTGGGCGAGGGCGGCGGACGGCGGGTGTACACGGAGGTCTCGGGCGGCGACCCCGGCTACGACGAGACGGCGAAGATGCTCGCCGAGGGGGCGCTCAGCCTGGCCCTCGACGACCTCCCGCACACGTCCGGACAGGTCACGACGGCGGTGGCGATGGGCGACGCGCTGATCGAACGGCTGCGGGGCGCGGGGATCCGCTTCCGCGTCGCCGCGATCCGCTGACGGGCGGTCCCGGCCGGGACCGCCTCACAGCGGCCAGGTGAGGACGGTGTAGACCATTCCGGCGATCCAGCCGATCCCGGCCGGTACGGCGAGGGCCAGGCCGATCGTCACGGCCCGCCCGGCGGGCCGGACGGAGGGTGCCGCGGGACCGGGTGCACGGTGCGTCGTCATGCGCCCAGCCTGCCGACGGGCGCGGGGGCCGGGCATCCGTACACGTACTCAGTTCGCACATGAGTGCCCCCGGCGCGGCGTACGGCCCGGCCCCGGGACCCGGCATCCCCCTGACTTGGGACCCGGGGACCGCTCCGGCCCGGCACCCCGGCGCCGGCCCGCGGAACCCGCTCCCGAAGTGCCAACAAGGAGTTCAATGAAATCCTTGAAGGCATGCGATTTCTTCTCGAAGTCACCATGGACGGCGACGCGTTGGCGAAGGACCCCGCCGGGGAGCTGGGCCGGATCCTGCGGTACTGGGGCGGGAACGTGCGCCACCACCCGCTGGAGCCCGGCGACGGATCGGTGATCTACGACTCGGAGTACCGCGAGGTGGGGCACTGGAGGATCGAGACGGCGGCCGGGGCGCAGGAGGCGGTCTCCTAGGGCCTTTCGTCGGGCCCGGCCCGGGCCCCGCGAGCCCGGCCCGGGCCGAACGAGAGGCCCCGGCGCCCCGGCGGGCGCCGCGGGGCGTCCGGGGCCGGGGTCAGGTCCCGGACGCCTCGCGGAGCGCCCTGCGGCACAGGGCGTCCGCCCTGCGGGTGGTCTCCGGGAGGCGGTGGGCGGGGGCCAGCGCGAGGGTGTGGGCGCAGGCGTTGTCGAGGCTCACCCGGTGGCCGGCCGAGACGAAGACCGGCTTGACGGCGTCCCTCGTGCGCAGGGCGCGGCCGACCTCCTCGCGGCCGTCGAGCAGCGGTGCCGTGCTGCCGCGCGGGGCGTCCGGGTCGTCGTGGGCGAAGACGAAGGGGTTCTTGGCCACGCCGATCGCCGGCAGGCCGGTGAGGACGCCGAGGTGGCTGGCGAGGCCGAAGCGGCGGGGGTGCGCGCGGCCGTAGCCGTCGCAGACGACCAGGCCCGGCGGGCAGGGCAGGGCGTCGAGGGCGGCGAGGACGGTGGGGAGTTCGCGGAAGGCGAGCAGTCCGGGCACGTACGGGAAGGAGATCCGGCCGACGGCCGTGGCCTCGGCGACGACGTCGAGGCTCGCCGCGTCCAGGACGACGGCCGCCGCCGCGACGAGGTCCCGTTCGTCGTCGTACGCCACGTCGACGCCGGTGACCCGGCCCGTCCCGGGCGGCGGGCCGGGTTCGTCGAGCACCACCCGCGCGCGGAGCGCGTCCTGGACCGCGCGGGCCTCCTCCTCGGTGACGGGCCAGCCGTCCGGTACGCGTACGGTCGTCATGGTGCCCCGAGCCTACGGGGCGGGCGGGCCCGCGCGGAGGGCGGCCCCGGGACCCGCTCCCTCCGCGCGGGGGCGGCTCACTTGCCGAGCGCCCGCTGGAGCTGGCCCTTGTTCATGTGCGAACGGCCTTCGATGCCGCGCTTCCTGGCCTCTTCGTACAGCTGGTCGCGCGTCGGGCCCTGGGAGCCCTTGCCCGACCGCTGACCGCCCCGCTTGCCGGACGACATGTCCTGCGTCGACGTGCGGCTGGCCGTCTTCGACTCGCCGGACCGGGCGCGCTCCTTGTTCACCGTCCGCGCGGCGATCTCCTCGGCGCGCCCCTTGCTCTCGCCCCGGTCCTGCGCGCTCTCCTTGATGTGCTCGTACTGGCGTTCCCGTTTGGGGCTGGAACCGCGTGGCATGTCCGCTCCCTTCCTCTCGTGTTCGGCGGACGGGTACCCCGTCGGCGGCGGACGGAGCCCACCCGTTCGCGCGTGCTCCGCCGGGCGCCCCCTCCCCCGGCCCCGTCCGGCGGGCGCCGCACGCGCCGCGGGGGCCACGCGGGAGGGCCTCGCCGTCCGGACGCATGAAGGCGGTGACAGAGGTCACTCGCTCATCGTGTGCACGGAGTGGCCGATTCCGTCGTCTCCTCCAGTAGCCGACCCGATCCGCCCCGCAAGCCCGTCCAGACGTCACGAGGGAGCAGGCGTTGTCCACCGTCATCGAGCAGCCCGTCGAGGCCCGTCTCGTCGCCGCCGCGCCGCGGATGCCGAGCATTCCCGCCACCCTGCACTACGACCGGAACGACCCGTTCGCCGTCCGGATGACCTTCCCCGCGCCCGCCACCCTGGAGGGCGTGGAGGTCTGCTGGACCTTCTCCCGCGAGCTGCTCACCGCGGGGCTGCGGGGGCCCGAGGGCCACGGCGACGTACGGGTGCGGCCGTACGGCTACGACCGCACCGTGCTGGAGTTCCACGCTCCCGAGGGCACCGCCGTCGTGCACGTCCGCTCGGGCGAGGTGCGCCGGTTCCTCGAGGCCACGAGCGAGCTGGTGCCGGCCGGCCTGGAGCACCTCCAGCTCGACCTGGACCACGACCTCGCGGAGCTGATGCGCGACTCCTGCTGAACCGGGACCGCGGGCCGACGCGCGCCGCCGGGCGGCGCGTCGGGCTCCGCGGCCGATCCCGGGTCGGCGGTCCCGGGGACGAGGGCCCCGCCGGCGCCGGGGCGGCGCGGCGGGCGGCGGCGTGTGCCGGGGTGCGCTCCCCTCCCCGGCTCCCGGCGCCGCCGGCGCCGGCCTCCTGGCCTACGGAGAAGGCTCATCCGCCCGTCGTGCGCGGGGACGCGGGCACCGCCGCGGTCACCGCCGCGCGCAGTTCGCGCACGATCCCGCCGAGGGCGGGCGTCGCGGCCCCGCCCCGTTCGGTCAGTTCCTCGACGCGCCGCTCGCGGCGGGCGCGGTCCCGGGCCGGCCGCAGGGTGCGCAGTCCGGCGGCGGCCGCCAGGGCGACGACGGCCGCGTCCGCCTCGGGGACGTCCCCGGCCGGCACGGGGCCGTCGAGGACCAGCCGCGCCTCGTCCTGCAGGGCGTCCACGCGGACGACGTCGTCCAGGACGTACCCCACGGACGGGAACACCCCGAGCACCCGTCGCTTCTCCGCGCGCAGGAACCCGTCGGAGACCAGCTGCTCGCGGACCGCGTCGAGGGTGTACCGGGCGTGCAGCGTCACCCAGGTGCGCCAGCGGTGCGGGCAGGACTCGCTGACCAGCTCCAGGAGCCCGTCGAGGACCGCGTCCCCGGTGCGGGAGTCCAGGTCGAGCGGGGTGGCGATGCCGTCGTCGTCGATCAGCAGACCGCGCCGGGCCAGGTCGGCGAGGGCGCCGGCCCGCACCAGAGGGGGCAGCCGGGCCGGTTCGGCGACCTCCCGTCGCGCGGTGTTCCAGGCCAGCAGGTGGAGCCGGGCCGGCAGCGAGAGCGAGCCGTCGAGCAGGGGGCGCACGGAGCCTCCTCGGGTCGGTGAGGTCGCGATCGGTGAGACCGGTAATGCCGTTGACAGCCGATCCGCCCTCTCGTAGCGTCCATGACGGTCCTGTTGCCGTCGATGGGAGAGGGACGTTGCTCGTCTGAGGTTCTGAGACACCGCGTCACACCCGTGTTGTGGGGTGTGCACGTCGCGTGCGACCTCGGCGTTCCAGCCGTCCCCTCGCGGAGCAGGGCTTCTCTCGTGCCCAGACCTTCCTCCCGGCTGCCGGTCGTCCTCTCGCGGTGTCTCCCCACGCGTCTGCCCCTGACCGCTCCGAGCAACCGCGGAGGCCCGCATGTCCCCGTCCATCACCTGTACGTCCCTCGTCTTCACCTGGCCCGACGGCACCTCCGTCTTCGAGGGCCTCGACGTCTCCTTCGGTCCCGGCCGCACCGGGCTGGTCGGCGTCAACGGCTCGGGGAAGTCGACCCTGCTGAAACTGATCTCCGGCGAACTCGCGCCGGCCGGCGGCGCCGTCCGGGTGACCGGCGAGGTGGGGTACCTGCCGCAGAACGTGACGCTGGACACCGCGCTCCGGGTCGACGAGGCGCTCGGCATCGCCGCGCGGCGGGCCGCGCTGCACGCCATCGAGGCGGGCGACGCGGCCGAGGAGCACTTCGAGACCGTCGGCGACGACTGGGACGTGGAGGAGCGCGCCCTGGCCACGCTCGGCGAACTCGGCCTCGGCCGCATCGGGCTGGACCGCACGGTCGGTGAGCTGTCGGGCGGCGAGTCGGTGCTGCTGCGGCTGGCCGCGCTGCTGCTGCGCCGGCCGGACGTGCTGCTGCTCGACGAACCCACCAACAACCTCGACCTGTACGCCCGCGGGCGGCTGTACGCGGCCGTCGCGAACTGGCCGGGCGTGCTGGTCGTGGTCAGCCACGACCGCGAACTGCTGGAACTGGTCGACCAGATCGCGGACCTGAGGTCCGGGGAGGTCGTCTGGTACGGCGGTAACTTCTCCGCCTACGAGGAGGCGCTGGCCGTCGAGCAGGAGGCGGCCGAACGCATGGTGCGGGTCGCCGAGGCGGACCTGCGCAAGCAGAAGCGCGAACTGGCCGACGCCCAGGTCAAGCTGGCCCGCCGCAAGCGGTACGGGCAGAAGATGTGGGACACCAGGCGCGAGCCCAAGATCGTCATGGGCGAGCGCAAGCGCCAGGCCCAGGTCTCCGCCGGCAAGCACCGCGCCCTGCACGAGGAGAAGCTCTCCGAGGCCCGGGAACGGCTCGACGAGGCGGTGGAGGCCGTGCGGGACGACGACGAGATCCGCGTCGACCTGCCGTACACGGCCGTGCCGCCCGGACGCACCGTGCTCACCCTCCGGGACGTCGGGCTCGCCCACGGCGCCCGGGTGGACGGCGGCCTCGATCTGCGGGGGCCGGAGCGGGTCGCGCTGATCGGGCGCAACGGCGCCGGCAAGACGACGCTGCTGCGCACGATCGCCGGGGAGCTCGAACCGGTGTCGGGCGAGGTGACGGCGCACGTCCCGCTGCGGTTCCTGCCGCAGCGGCTCGACGTCCTCGACGGCGGGCTGACGGTCGCCGAGAACGTGGCCCGGTTCGCCCCGGGCGCCACCCACAACCGGGTCCGGGCCCGGCTCGCCCGGTTCCTGTTCCGGGGCGCGCGCGCCGACCAGAGGGCGCAGACGCTCTCCGGCGGCGAGCGCTTCCGGGCCGCACTGGCCGCGCTGATGCTGGCGGAGCCCGCGCCGCAGCTGCTGATGCTGGACGAGCCGACGAACAACCTCGACATGGCGAGCGTCCGGCAGCTCACCACGGCACTGGAGTCGTACGAGGGGGCGCTGGTCGTGGCCAGTCACGACCTGCCGTTCCTGGAGTCGATCGGCATCACGCGGTGGCTGCTGATGGAGGAGGGGGAACTGAAGGAAATCACGACAGGAGATGTCGGGTATCGCTTCTAGCGTCGGCGGCATGAGCCAGTCGAGCGAGCCCAGCGCGTTCATCACCCTCACCGGGGCCAGGGAGAACAACCTCAAGGACGTCACGCTCCGCATCCCGAAGGGCCGGCTGACCGTGTTCACCGGCGTCTCGGGATCGGGGAAGTCGTCGGTCGTCTTCGACACGATCGCGGTCGAGTCGCAGCGGCAGCTGAACGAGACGTACACCTCGTTCGTCCGCAACCGGCTGCCCAAGTACGAGCGGCCGCACGCGGACGCCCTGGAGGACCTCACCCCCGCGATCGTCGTCGACCAGCGGCCGGTCGGCGGCCACTCCCGGTCGACGGTCGGCACCATGACGGACGTGTACGCGGTGATCCGGGTGCTGTTCTCCCGGCACGGCACACCGAGCGCCGGGCCGGCGACGGCGTACTCGTTCAACGACCCGTCGGGCATGTGTCCCGGGTGCGACGGCCTGGGCCGGACCGTACGGCCGGACTGGGACCGCATTCTCGATCCGGACCGCTCCCTCGCCGAGGGGGCGGTCCGCTTCCCGCCGTTCGCCCCGGGGACCTGGCAGGGACAGGCGTACACCAACAGCGACGACCTCGATCCGCACAAGCCGGTGCGCGAGTTCACCGCGTCCGAGCGGCAGTTCCTGATGCGCGGGCGTCCCGGCAGCAAGGTCACCGTGAACGGCACGGGCGGCACCTGGACCACCGAGTACGAGGGGCTCGCCGACCGGTTCGAACGGCTCTACCTGAAGCGGGACCTGGCGGCGATGAGCCAGAAGACCCGCGACACGGTGCGGGAGTTCCTGGCCGAGGGCACCTGCCCGGCCTGCCGGGGCGCCCGGCTGAACGAGGCGGCGCTGGCGACGCGCGTCCACGGGCTGTCCATCGCCGACTGCGCCCGGATGCAGGTCACCGACCTCATCGCCGTGCTGCGGGAGATCGACGACCCCCTCGCCCGGCCGATCGCCTCGGCCGCCGTCGCCGCGCTGGAGCGGATCGAGGCGATCGGCCTCGGCTACCTCAGTCTCGACCGGGAGACGTCCACCCTCTCCGGCGGCGAGGGACAGCGGCTGAAGACCGTGCGGCACCTGGGGTCCAGCCTGACCGGGATGACGTACGTCTTCGACGAGCCCAGCGTCGGGCTGCACCCGCGCGACGTGCACCGCCTCGGCGAACTGCTGCTGCGGCTGCGGGACAAGGGGAACACCGTGCTGGTCGTCGAGCACGACCCCGACGTCATCGCGCTGGCCGACCACGTCGTCGACATGGGCCCCGGCGCGGGCGCCGGGGGCGGACGCGTGGTGTTCGAGGGGACGCCGGCCGAGCTGGCCGCCTCGGGCACCCTGACCGGGCGGTGCCTGGGCCGGCGCACGGCGGTCAAGGACGCCGTGCGGGAGGCGGCCGGCGAGCTGTGGGTGAAGGGCGCCGACCGGCACAACCTGCGCGAGGTCACCGTGCGGTTCCCGACCGGGGTGCTGACCGCGGTGACCGGGGTCGCCGGGTCCGGCAAGAGCACCCTGGTCGCGGAGTTCACCGCCGCCCACCCCGGCACGGTGGTCGTCGACCAGTCGGCCGTCGGGATCTCCGCGCGGTCCACCCCGGCGACGTACCTCGGGATCATGGACACGGTGCGGAAGGTCTTCGCGCGGGAGACGGGCCGGGATCCGGGGCTGTTCAGCTTCAACTCGGCCGGCGCCTGCGCCGCCTGCGAGGGCCGGGGGGTCGTCCACACCGACCTCGCCTTCATGGACCCGGTGACCACGACCTGCCACGCCTGCGAGGGCCGGCGCTTCAAGGAGGAGGTGCTGCGGCTGACGGTCGGCGGCCGCTCCATAGCCGACGCCCTGGAGATGACGGCCGACGAGGCGCTGGACTTCTTCGACGACCCGGGCGTGCGGCGCCGGCTGCGCGCCCTGCGGGACGTCGGCCTGACGTACCTCACCCTCGGGCAGCCGCTGTCCACGCTGTCCGGCGGCGAACGGCAGCGCATCAAGCTGGCCACCCGGCTGCACCGCGAGGGAGTGGTGTACGTCCTGGACGAGCCGACCACCGGGCTGCACATGGCGGACGTGGACGGCCTCGTCGCCCTGCTGGACCGGCTGGTGGACGCGGGCAACACCGTCGTCGTGGTCGAGCACCACCTGGACGTGATCGCCCGCGCCGACTGGGTGATCGACCTCGGCCCGGACGGCGGGCGGGACGGCGGACGGGTGGTCTTCGAGGGGACGCCGGAGCAGCTGCTGGCGGCCCGGGGGTCCTTCACCGGGGAACACCTGCGGCGGGCGGTACGGGGACGGTGACGCCGGGGCCCGCCGCGGGCGGGGTCCGGCGGACCCCGTCGCCCGTGGCGCGCCCCGCGGCCGCCGGGGGGTGGCCCCGTCCCGGTCCGCCCGGCATGATGGTCCGCCGAGGACCGGGGAGGCCCCGCCGCCCGCGGCGAGGTCCCCGGCGCCGTGCCGACACGCCCCGTCCGACCGGGAGGCCCGCTCGTGCCCAGCAAGAAGGCCCTGGTCCGCCGTCCCGGTCCCCGTCTGGGCGAAGGGCTGGTGACCCACGTCGAGCGGAAGCGGGTGGACGTCGGCCGGGCGGTGGAGCAGTGGGAGGCGTACGTGGGGGCGCTGCGCGCCCACGGCTGGGAGACGGTCGAGGTGGCGCCGGCCGACGACTGCCCGGACTCCGTGTTCGTCGAGGACACGGTGGTGATGTACCGGAACGTGGCGCTGATCGCCCGGCCCGGCGCCGAGTCCCGGCGCGGCGAGACCGCCGGCGTCGAGGAGGCCGTGGCGTCCCTGGGCTGCTCGGTGAACCGGGTCCGGGAGCCGGGCACGCTGGACGGCGGCGACGTGCTCAAGGTCGGCGACACCGTGTACGTGGGCCGCGGCGGGCGGACCGACGCGGCCGGGGTCCGGCAGGTGCGGGCCGTGCTCGAGCCGCTGGGCGCGCGGGTGGTCGCCGTGCCGGTCGCCGGGGCGCTGCACCTGAAGTCGGCGGTCACGGCGCTGCCGGACGGGACGGTCGTCGGGCGCGCCCCGCACCCGGACGCGCCGCCGCCGTTCCCCCGCTTCCTGCCGGTGCCGGAGGACTCCGGGGCGCACGTGGTGCTGCTCGGCGGGGACAGGCTGCTGATGGCCGCGAGCGCGCCGAGGACCGCGGAGCTGTTCTCGGACCTCGGCTACGCGCCCGTCCTGGTGGACATCGGCGAGTTCGAGAAGCTCGAGGGCTGCGTGACCTGCCTGTCGGTGCGTCTGCGGGAGCTGCACGCCTGACCGGCGGCCCCTTCCCCGCGCGGCTCGCGGGCCCGCGGCGCCGGGGCCGCCCGCACCGGGGGCGTCCGTACGGCGGTACACCTGATCAGCGGTCTTTACGACACCCTTAACCTACGGCTACGTAACCTACGGATTCGTAGCCTACGATTCCGTAGGTTCCCGGCACCGCTCGCCGGACCCGTCGTACCCGCACCGTCCCCCTGGAGTTCCCGTGACGCTCGCTTCCCCTCACCTCGGCAGCCCGTCCGTCTGGACCGACGCCCGGCTGTTGTACGCACTGGAGGAAGTGGTCGAGAAGGAACTCGACCGGCACCTGAAGGTCGCCAAGGACTGGATGCCGCACGAGTACGTGCCGTGGAGCGACGGCCGCAACTTCCCCGGCTTCTTCGAGGACGGCGAGGCCTGGGAGAAGGAGCAGTCCAAGGTCACCGAGGTGGGCCGGATCGCGCTCGTGGTGAACCTGCTGACCGAGGACAACCTGCCGAGCTACCACCACGAGATCGCCACCCTGTTCGGCCGGGACGGCGCCTGGGGCACCTGGGTGCACCGCTGGACCGCCGAGGAGGGCCGGCACGGCATCGTGATGCGGGACTACCTGCTCGCCTCGCGGGCGGTGGACCCGGACAAGCTGGAGCAGTTCCGCATGGCGCACATGAGCGAGGGCTTCGAGTCGGACAACCGGCACTCGATGCTGCACTCGGTCGCCTACGTCGCCTTCCAGGAGCTGGCCACCCGCATCTCGCACCGCAACACCGGCCACCAGTCCGGCGACCCGGTCTGCGACCGCATGCTGGCCCGCATCGCGACCGACGAGAACCTGCACATGGTCTTCTACCGCAACCTCCTGAAGGCGGCCTTCGAACTCGCCCCCGACCTGACGATGCAGGCGGTGCGCGACGTCGTCGTGAACTTCCGGATGCCCGGTCACGGCATCCCCGGCTTCGAGCGGGCCGCCGCGCAGATGGCCATCGGCGAGGTCTACAACCTGCGCATCCACCACGACGACGTGCTCCAGCCGGTGCTCCGCTTCCTGAAGATCATGGAGATCGACGGCCTCGGCCCCGAGGGCCGCAAGGCCCAGGAGGAACTCGGCGTGTTCATGGGTGGCCTGGACTCGGAGGCGCGGAAGTTCGACGAGAAGCTGGCGGCCCGCAAGGCCCGCATGGCGGCCCGCAAGGCCGGCTGAGACCGCCCCGCGGGCCACGGCCCCGCCGTGCCCGGCGGGGCCGTCCTCCCCCGCGGGGCGTCCGGCCGGGGCGGTCAGGGCCCTTCCGACGAAGGCCCGGTCCGCCAGAAGGGCCCTAACGGCTCACCCGCCGCAGTTCCAGCCGCTCCTTCTCCGACAGGCCGCCCCAGACGCCGAAGCGCATGTCGTGGGCCAGGGCGTAGTCGAGGCAGGCGGCGCGGATGGGGCACAGACCGCAGATCCGCTTGGCCTCACGGACGGAGCTGCCCGGCTCGGGGAAGAAGAAGTCCCCCCCGGTCTGCGCGCACAGCGCTTCCTCCTGCCAGGTGAGGTCGGGCGACGGAAACGTGTCGATGTGCATGGCCGAGAGCGTGCCGGGCGGTGAAAAACGTCCGCTCAACATCACGTCAACGCGGCTCGGCACCGTTCACCCGTCCGTGTCCGCACGATGGTGGCGCCCTCCGGGCGGGAAACGCACGGCGGCGCGCGGCGGGACCGCCGGATCCCGTCCGTCCCGCCGGGCCCCGGGCCGGGGTCAGGTCTGCCGCGGGTCGCCCCTGAGGACGGCGAAGCGGGCGCCGTACGGGTCCTCGAGGCGGGCCAGCCGGCCGACCCCGGCGAGGGAGGTGGCGGGCATCCGGACCCGGGCGCCCAGCTCGACGGCCCGGGCGACGGCGGCGTCCGGGTCGTCCACCCCGATGTAGGGCAGCCAGTAGGGCCGTCCGGACTCCGCCTCCGTGGGGTCGTCCGCCAGGGGGACCAGACCGCCGAACACGCCCTCCTCCCCGGTCCCGGCGGGGCTGAGGGAGGTGTAGACACCGCCGGGGAAGGTCACCGCCGAGGTCTCCCAGCCGAGCACCGCGTGGTAGAAGGCGGCGGCCCGGGCGATGTCCGGGGTGTACAGCTCGACCCAGCACAGCGAGCCGACCTCGCCGGCGGCCTCGACGCCCTTGCGGAGGGCGGGCTCCCAGACGCCGAAGGGGACGTCCGCCTGGTCGGCGAGGACCGCCGACCTGCCCTGCTCCCCCGCGGCCGCGGGCGGCACGGGCACGCCGCCCCGGGCCTGCCGGGCGGCCTGCGCCGCGGCCTGTGCGTCCGGGCTCTGGAAGTAGACGGTCCACGCGGCCGGCGTTCGTTCCGGCGGGACCCGCACCGCCCCCGCGACGATCCGGCCGGCCCGCCGGAAGAAGCCGTAGCCGCCGGCGTCGGGGCCCGCCGGCTCGTGCTCCCAGCCGAAGAGACCGCCGTAGAAGGACGTGGTGCCCTCGGGGTCGGGCGTGCCGACGTCGATCCAGCTCGGGGCGCCGTCGACGAAGCGGGTGGTGAGCATGGTGCCTCCTGCGGAAGGGCCCGTCGCCTGCTCCGCCGAGTCTTCCACCGTCTGCCGGTGATCCGTCGCCCCTGTGCCGTCGGAGCACCTGGACGGGCGTGTCCGGACCGCCGCGCGCGGGTGCGGCCGGACGGGTCCGCGGCGTGCGCCGGGCCCCGTGCCGCCGGGCCTCACGCGGAGGCGCGCCGCACCAGGGTCGTCGGCAGGATCACGCCGGAGGGGGTGCCGCCCACGCTCTCGGGTGCGGTCGTGGTGCGGTCGAGGTCGCGCAGAAGCAGGCGGGCCATCAGGCGGCCCATCTCCTCGATGTCCTGGCGGACCGTGGTGAGCGGCGGGTCGGTCTGCTCGGCGATCGGCAGCATGTCGTCGAAGCCGACGACCGCCACGTCGTCCGGCACCCGCCGCCCGTGCTCGCGCAGCACGCGCAGGGCGCCCGCCGCCATGAGGTCGTTGGCGGCGAACACCGCGTCCAGGTCGGGGCAGCGCCCGAGGAGTTCCCGCATCGCCCGCTCGCCCGCGGCCGGGGTGAAGTCGCCCTCCACGACCAGGCGCGGGTCGGCGTCGGCCACGGCGTCCCGGAAGCCGTCGAGCCGGTCCGCCGCGGAGGTCTGGTCGAGGGCGCCGGTGATGTGCGCGACGCGGCTGCGGCCGAGGCCGAGCAGATGCCGTACGGCGTCCCGGGCGCCGCCCCGGTTGTCGCTGTCGACGTAGACCACGCCCTTCCGGCCGCCGTTCCAGTCGGGCCGGCCGCCGAACACCGTCGGCAGCCCGGCGCGCTGGATCAGTTCCGGCAGCGGGTCGTCGACGTGCAGCGAGAACACCAGCGCGCCGTCGACGTGGCCGCCGGCCAGGTAGCGCCCCACCCGCGCGTGGTCGTCCCGGTCCTCGGTGAGCAGCAGCACGAGCTGGTTGTCGTGGGCCGTCAGCTCCTTGCTGATGCCGCGCAGCTGGCGGGCGAAGAAGGGGTCGGCGAAGACGCGGGTCTCCGGTTCGGCCACGATGACGGCGACGGCGTCGTGCCGTTTCGTCACCAGGCTGCGGGCGGCCTGGTTGGGCACGTATCCGAGTTCCTCCACGGCCTGCCTGACCCGCTCGGCCAGGGGCTCCCTGACCCCGTCGGAGCCGTTGACCACGCGGGAGACGGTGGCCCGCGAGACCCCGGCCCTCGCGGCCACGGCCTCCAGCGTGGGACGCGGCACTGTCTCGGTCACCTCGGGGCTCCTCACCTGCGGATGCGGGACAGGATAGCCCCGCGCCCGGAGGAGGGGAGAGTGCTCCTGGATCACTCGGGCGGGTTCGCCGGACCGTTCGGCGGGCCCGGGGGCCGCTCGCGCCGAGGGACGTGCCGTCAGTGCGCGTGTTCCTCCGGACGGTCGCTCGTCCCGGTCCTCCCGGCCTTCCCGCTCTTCCCGGCCTCCCCTGCCTTCCCGGAGGCCGCGCCGTGGTGGTGTCCGTGCGGATCGTGGCCCGGGATCGTGCCGTCCGGCTTCTTGACCAGGAACAGGCCGACCATCCCCATGTCGGAGTGGCTCTGGACGTGGCAGTGGTACATCCAGGCGCCCGCCCCCACCCCCTCCCCCGCGATCACCTGGAAGCCGAAGGAGTCCGCCGGGCCGCAGATCTTGTTGTCGATGACCTGGCTCGGGTCGTCGGGGCCGGTGAGCATGCCGGTGCGGTTGTCGGCCCAGCGGTGACCGTGCAGGTGGAAGGTGTGGTAGTACTCGCCGTGCGTGATCACGACGAATTCGACGCGGTCGCCCACGGTCGCCTCGAAGTCCGGGCCGGTGTGGGCCGGTCTGTTGTTGATCGTCATGTCGTTGAAGACGACCGTGTGCGTCCGGTCGGGCAGGACGTCTCCCTTGCGGCGCACGATCACCGGGCCGTAGAGGCCGTTGCGGATGCCTCCCGTGCCGTGCTCCGTGCCGACCACGTGGTCGTGGTAGTGCCAGTAGCCGGCGCTGCCCGCCCGCCAGGTGCCGTCCGCCCGCCGGCCCGGGGCGTGGGTGCGCCAGGTGTAGGTGCGGGTGCCGCCCGGCTCGACGTCGCTCCTGTTCTGCTTGGTGCCGTCGCTGGAGATCTCGTAGTCCAGGCCGTGGACGTGCAGGCTCACGGGTACGTCCATGGTGTTCTCGAACTCGACGTGCAGCGTGTCGCCCTCGTTGAGCTCGATGAGGGGGCCGGGTATCGAGGCCTTGCCCTTCTCCAGGCCGTAGCCCATCCGCCCGCCGCTCAGCCGCTCGGCGTACATCTTGATGCGCCGCACCTCGCCCCCGGCGGGCGCGGTCCTCGCCGGTCCGGCGGCGCTCGCGGCCTCGGGTGCGAGGGACAACGATGTCGCGACGGCCGCACCGCCCAGCAGCACCCGCCGGTTGAAGCCGCGTCTGTCCATGCCGAACTCCCCACGTGGCTGTCATGAACCTGTGAAACCGTAGCGGCCCTCCGAGGGTTTCTCCACACTCAGGACAAAGTTCGTTTCATTGCGGCCATTGGTATTGGCGTGTGACGCAAAGGGGTCTAGCGTCCTTGACGCTGTTGCCGCGACCGAGGAGGGGTGGGTGGCCACATGCGGCTCACACCGCGTCAAGAACCCATGCACTTACGGAGACCGAGCAGAAGGAGCACCGGGGCAGCCGGAGCGGGGCGGCGGTCCTGGGCGGTCGGCGCCGCCGTCGGGATCGTCGCCGCCGGGCTGCTGTCGGCGCCGGCCGCCAGCGCGCGCCCGGACCGGGATCCATCCCTGACAACGATGTCCGTCAAGTCGCCCCCGGGCGGCGCGAACGTACGCGTGCTGCTGTTCCACGGCTCGGCGGCGGGCGGCGAGGAGTCCCCGCTCGTGAACGCGGGGATCGCGGCGATCGAGAGGATCGGCCTGTCCGGCCCGGAGAACCAGCGGTTCAAGGTCACCGCCACCGACGACGCCTCGGTCTTCACCGACGGCGAGAAGCTGGGGCGCTTCAACACGGTCGTGTTCCTGACCGGCGGCGGGGACGTCCTCGACCCGGACCAGGAGGCGGGCCTGGAGGCGTACATGGAGGCCGGCGGCGGTTTCGTCGGCCTCCACGACGCGGCCCGCGCGGAGCCCTACTCGGACTGGTTCACCGGCCTCATCGGCGCCCGCCCGGCCGCGTCGAGCCCCGGGAAGGCGCAGCGGGCCACCGTCGAGGTGGGCGACCGGCGGCACCCGGCGACCAAGGGCCTGCCCCTGGAGTGGAAGCGGCCCGACAAGTGGCTGAACTGGGTGAAGAACCCGTCCGGCGAGGTGCACACCGTGGCCCGGGTGCGCGAGTCGACCTATCAGCCGGGGACGGGGGCCAACGGCTGGGACCACCCGGTCAGCTGGTGCCGTGACTACGACGGCGGCCGCTCCTTCTACACCGGGATGGGCGGCACGGTGTCGTCGTACGACGAGACCGACTTCCGCGAGCACCTGCGCGGCGCCCTGCTGTGGACCACCCGGCTCGTGCAGGCCGACTGCAAGGCGACGATCACCGGCAACTACAAGGCGGAGCGCCTGACCCGGCCCAACCAGCCGGGGCAGAACGACCAGATCGGCGAACCGCACGGCCTGGTCACCGCCCCCGACGGCCGGGTCTTCTACATCGGCCGCGGCGGCACCGACTCCTCCCTGCCGGTGGTCACCGACTGGAACGACCCCGACATCGGCAAGGGCAGGGGCGAGATCCACGTCTACGACCCGAGGACCGGGAAGGTCACCCTCGCCGGGGCGCTCACCGTCTTCGGCAACAAGGGCGGAGGCGACGAGCTGACCAAGGTCGAGGAGGGGCTGCTCGGCATCGAGCTGGACCCGGACTTCGAGCGGAACGGCTGGGTGTACCTGCACTACACGCCGCACTCGGAGATCGACCGCGACAGGCACATGGGCGAACGGCGCGTCTCCCGCTTCACGTTCGACCGGGCCACCGACAAGCTGGACCCGGGCAGCGAGAAGGTGCTGCTGAAGTGGCCGGTGCAGATCCACAGCTGCTGCCACGCGGGCGGCGGGATGGCCTGGGATTCGAAGGGCAACCTGTACATCGCCACCGGTGACACCAACTCCAGCGGCTTCAGCGGCGGTTACTCGGGCAACAACCCCGAGCCGAACTTCAAGGGCGTCTCCTTCGCGGACGCGCGCCGCACGGCCGGCAACACCAACGACCTCAACGGCAAGATCCTGCGCATCCACCCGGAGCCGGACGGCACCTACACCCTCCCCGAGGGCAACCTGTTCACCGGGAAGGAGACCGCCGAGGGCGGCGGGAAGACGCGCGGCGAGATCTACGTGATGGGCGTGCGCAACCCCGCGCGCATCTTCGTCGACAAGACGACCGACATCCTCTACGCGGGCTGGGTCGGCCCGGACGCCGGGCAGCCGTCGACGACCTGGGGCCCGGCGAAGTACGACACGTTCGCCGTGATCACGAAGGCGTCCAACCGGGGCTGGCCGTACTGCATGGGCAACAAGCAGCCCTACCGGGACCGGAACCTCCCCGACCCGTCCAAGCCGCTGGGCTGGTACGACTGCGACCGCCCGAAGAACGAGTCGCCGAACAACGACGGCCTGGTCAACCTGCCGCCGGTGACCGGCAACAACATCTGGTACTCGCCGCAGGGCGGCGGCCCGGACTTCCCCCGCGACGCCGCCGGCGTCCCGTCGTACAAGGCGGAGGAGGCCACCCACCGGCTGCCCTGGCTCAAGGGCGGCGGCCAGGCCGCGATGAACGGACCGGTCTACCGCTACGACGAGGCGAGCACCAGCGGGACCAAGTGGCCGGCCTACTGGGACGGCAAGTGGTTCGTCGGCGACTTCTACGACGCCGACCAGCCGCGCAACGCGGTGCTCATGGATCCGAGGACGCAAGGGGACGGCGGTCTGCCGGTGCACTCGGAGTCGCTGAAGAAGATCGTGCCGATCGGCAACGACGGCATCAAGAACCTGATGGACTGGAAGTTCGGTCCGGACGGGGCGCTGTACCTCCTCGACTACGGCCGGGGCTTCTTCACCTCCGACTCCAGGTCCGCGCTGTGGCGGGTCACCTACACGGGCGGCGGGCCGACCCCGGCCGCCGGTCAGCTGGCGCGGAAGGCCGGGTGAGGGCAGTGACACGGCAACGAAGAATGTGGGCCGCCCTGCTGGCCGCCCTGCTCGTGGTGCTCGGGCTGCAGACCGCCTCCGCGGCCGACCGCGCCGGAGCCGGCGCCGGGGCCACCGGTGCCGGGGCGGCGGACCAGGTGCTCACCTGGACCGCCGGGAACGACATCGACAGGTACCTGTCGGCACCGGCGACGGCGACGGCGGGACCGGCGACGATCGTCTTCGAGAACAGCGCGGCCACCGGCAACACCACCGGCATGCCGCACACGCTGACGTTCATGACGTCGGACCCCGAGTACAACGGCGACGTCCAGCTGAACATCCTGGCCAACCCGGGCGACGCCCAGGGCGGCCGGCACACCGCCGAGGTCGTGCTCACCCCGGGCCGCTACCTCTACTACTGCACGATCCCCGGCCACGGCCAGATGCGGGGCGTCCTGACGGTGACCGAGGGCGGCGGCGAGGACACCACGGCGCCCGAGACGACGGCGGAGGTGACCGGCACGCGGAACGCCGAGGGCCAGTACGTCGGTTCGGCGAGCGTCACCGTCGAGGCCGCCGACACCGGCTCGGGCGTCGACCGGATCGAGTACGCGATCGGCGCCGACGACGCCTGGCAGCCGTACACCGCGCCGGTCGTGGTCGACCGGGTCGGCACGCACACGGTGCGCTACCGCGCCCTGGACAAGGCGGGCAACGTCTCGGCCGAGAAGAGCGTGGAGTTCACCGTCGTCGCCCCGCCGTCGGACGACACCGCGCCGCCGGACACCTCGGCGACGGTGGACGGCGAACGCGACGGCGACGGTGCCTACGTCGACATGGCGACGGTCACCGTCACCGCGTCCGACACCGGCTCCGGCGTCAACACCATCGAGTACGCGATCGGCGCCGACGGCGCCTGGCAGCCGTACACCGGGCCGGTGATGGTGCACCGGGTCGGCACGCACACCGTGCGCTACCGGGCCACCGACCGGGCGGGCAACGTCTCGGCCGAGAAGAGCGTGGAGTTCACCGTCGTCGCCGCTCCCCCGCAGGACACCGTCCCGCCGGTGACGGGTGCGACCGTCACCGGCACGAGGAACTCCGACGGCGCCTACGTCGGCAGCGCCCGGGTGACCGTCAGCGCCACCGACGAGGGCGGGTCCGGCGTCGCCGGGATCGAGTACTCCCTCGACGGCGGCCCCTACCTGGCGTACACGCGGCCGGTGGTCGTCGACCGGGCGGGCCGGCACACCGTGGCCTACCGGGCGAGCGACGAGGCGGGCAACACCTCCGAGGCGCTCACGGTGAGCTTCACGGTCGTGGCGGGCGGGGGCGTCCCCGCGCCCGACTGCCCGGAGTACGACGAGCGGTTGACGGTGATCGTCGGCACGGTCGACTCCGGGGTGCCCAACCGGGTCACCGACAACCGGTGCCGGATCGGCGAGCTGATCGAGGACGAGAAGGAGTGGACCTCGCAGGCGCTGTTCCTCAAGCACGTGAAGGCCGTCCTGGACCGGCTGCGGAAGGAAGGGGTCGTCGACCAGCGGGAGTACCGGGCCGTCAACCGGGCCGCCCGCCAGTCCGGCATCGGCGAGCCCGGCCGGACCGAGGGCTACCGCACGATCCTCGACGGCAGCCCGGAGTCGTTCGCCCGGTGGCAGCACGTGGGCGGCGGTTCGTTCGCGCTGAACCCGGACGGGTCGATCACCTCCGGCACCACCAGGGGCGGGCTCGGCATGCTGTGGTTCCCCGAGCGCACGTACGGCGACTTCTCGCTGAAGCTCCAGTGGCGGGACGACGCGCCGGGCGCCGGCAACGCCAACTCCGGTGTGCTCGTGCGGTTCCCGCAGGTCCACGACCACCCGGAGGAGCCGCGTCCGGAGTGGGTCGCCATCAAGTACGGGCACGAGGTGCAGGTGTTCGACTCCCCCGCCGGCGACATGTACAAGACGGGGTCGGTCTACGGCTTCGACCGCGTGGGCCTGGCCGGCGCGGGCGTGACGCAGAAGGGCACCTGGAACGACTACGAGATCCGCGTGGTGGACCAGCACTACTCGGTCTACCGCAACGGCGTGCTGATCAACGAGTTCGACAATACCGGCGGCCAGGACTTCTCCCCGCCGCGCTCGGACGACCCGGGCACGGACGGGCGGCGGTACGCCTCCGGCTACATCGGGCTGCAGGTGCACGGCACGGCCGACGTGGTCTCGTACCGGGACGTCCGGATCAAGGAGCTGCCCTGACGCCTTCGACACCCCCGGCACCGCCCTGACGCGGTGACGACCGGGCGGCCGGCGGCCGCCCGGTCCGGTCGTTCCCGCCCGGGTCCTCCCGGCGCCCGCGGGCCCGGCGGGGCCCGGGCCCGGTTCCGGGACCGGTCACGGCTTCATGATCACCTTGACCGCGCCGTCCTTCTTGCGCTGGAACATGTCGTAGGCCTGCGGCGCCTCGGACAGGGGCACGCGGTGCGTGGCGAAGTCGTCGACGCCGAGGGGGTCCTCGTCGGTGAGGTAGGGGATGATCTCGTCGCTCCAGCGGCGGACGTTCGCCTGCCCCATGCGCAGCTGGATCTGCTTGTCGAACAGGGTGAGCATGGGCAGCGGGTCGGCCATGCCGCCGTAGACGCCGGACAGCGAGATGGTGCCGCCGCGCCGCACCAGCTCGATGGCGGTGTAGAGGGCGGCGAGCCGGTCGACGCTGAAGCGCTCCGCCATGGGACCGCTCAGCTTGCGGGGCAGCAGCGCCGAGGCGTTCTGCACCATGCGGGCCGCCGCGCTGCCGTGCGCCTCGGTGCCGACGGCGTCGATCACGGCGTCGGGGCCGCGGCCGTCGGTCTGGTCGCGGATCGCCTCGACGAGTTCCTTCTCGTCGTCGAAGGACCTCAGGTCGAAGGTCTCCACGCCCCGCTCCTTCGCCCGGCGCAGCCGCTCCGGGACCAGATCGACGCCGAAGACGCGGCCGGCGCCCTGGACCTGGGCGACCCGGCAGGCCATGTCGCCGATCGGGCCGAGGCCGAGCACGGCGACGCTGCCGCCCTTGGGGATCCCCGCGTAGGCCACCGCCTGCCAGGCGGTGGGCAGCACGTCGGACAGGTAGAGGAACCGGTCGTCGGCCGGCCCCTCCGGGACCTTGATCGGGCCGTACTGCGCCTGCGGGACCCGCAGGTACTCCGCCTGGCAGCCCGGGACGGCGCCGTAGAGGCGGGTGTAGCCGAACAGGGCCGCACCCATGCCCTCGGAGCTGACCTGGGTGGTCTCGCACTGGGTGGGCAGTCCGGTCAGGCACATCCAGCAGTTGCCGCAGGCGATCTGGAAGGGCACCACGACCCGGTCGCCCACCTGGAGGTCCGGCACTCCGGCGCCGACCTCCTCGACGATGCCCATCGGCTCGTGCCCGAGGATGTCGCCCGGGGTCATGAACGGGGTGAGCACCTCGTACAGGTGCAGGTCGGATCCGCACAGTCCGGCGGAGGTGACGCGGATGATCGCGTCCGTCGGCTCCTCGATCCGGGGATCGGGCACGTCCTCCACCCGCACGTCCCGCTTGCCCTGCCAGGTCACTGCCTTCATCTCCGCCCGCTCCCTCCGTCGTGGCCGGTGTGTCGCTGCCGCGGTGGGCCCCGGGTACCCGAGCGGCCGCGGCCCCAATCGCGCGGCGATTGCGCCGATCGGTCCCCATCGCCGCGCGTCGCCCCCAGGAAGCGGATATGTCCACGGACCATCACACGAGCGCATAATCGAGACAATCCAGGACACGGGCAGGCACGGTGGCGACGGTGGGCACGGGACGAGGGGCACGGACGCGGCGCGGCGCGGCGGCGAGGGCACTGCTGGCCGCCGTACTGGCGGCCGGTCTGGCGGCGGGCTGCACGGAGTCCGGCGGCCCGGCCGACGACGGGCGCGGCGCGGACCGGCCGTCCTCGCGGGAGGCGCGGCCGAACGGGACGGACGCTCCCCCGCCGCTCGCGGTGAAGATCGACAACGCCCTCACCGCCCGCCCCCACACGGGCGTGGAGGCGGCGGACGTGGTGTACGTCGAGCAGGTCGAGGGCGGGCTGAGCCGGCTGATGGCGGTGTACGCCACCCGGTTGCCGGAGTCCGTCGGTCCCGTGCGCAGCGCCCGCGAGTCCGATCTGGAGCTGCTGCGCCAGTTCGACCGGCCGGTGCTGGCCTTCTCCGGGGCGCACAGCAGGCTCCTGCCGGTGATCGACCGGGCGCCGCTGGAGGCGGTGACGCCGGCGTCGTCGCCCGGCGCCTTCGTCCGGGCCCCGGAGCGCGCCGCCCCGCACGACCTGTACCTGCGGCCGGACCGGCTCCTGGACGCCCCGCCCGGCCCGGCCGCCCTGACCACCGGCTTCCGCTTCGGCCCGCCCCCCGCGGGCGGCGAACCGGAGGACGAGTTCACGGTGCGCCACCCGGCGGCCCGCTACACCTTCACCTGGTCGGACGCGGACGACCGCTGGCTGGTCTCGATGGACGGCGCCCCCGCGACCACCACGGAGGGCGGCCGGCTGGCGCCGGCGACCGTGGTCGTGCAGTACGTGACCGTGCGGTCCTCCGACTACCGGGACTTCCGCGGCAACACCACCCCGTACACCGAGACGGTGGGTTCCGGGAAGGCCACCGTGCTGCGCGACGGCCGCGCGTACGAGGCGGACTGGAGCCGCCCGGCCGCCGAGGACGGCACCGCGTTCACCACCGGGGACGGCGGGCGGATGACCTTCGCCCGCGGCCAGGTGTGGGTGGTGTACGCGCAGGCCCCCTGACGGGCCGGGACCGGCCCGTTCCGTCCGATCCGCTCGGTGCGGTGCGGGCCGGGGCCCGGCGGGGCCGCGCGGCCCCGCGGCTCCCGTCGCCGCGGCTCACCGAGACGCCACGCGTCCGGCGCCCGTCTCCAGTTCGGCCAGCGCGCGGGCCGCCAGGCCGTCCGCGCCGCAGGAACGCGCCAGCGCGAGGCCCCGTTCGAGGTCCGGTGCGGAGCGGGCGAGGACGCCGTACTCGACGCGGGCCGCGGCGTGCTCGTACTGGCAGGGCGACGACTCCAGGCAGTCGGCCGCCCGGGCGGCCAGGCGGACCGCGCGCCGGCCGGTCTCCAGGGCGGCGGCCAGGCGCAGGGCCTCTCCCACGGCGGTGTCCGTGCCGAAGCGCTCGGCCCGCCGGCGGACGTCGACGGCGAGCCGGGCGGCACGGGCGGGGTCCTCGGTGGCGAGGGCGCGGGCGAGGTCGGCGGCCCCGAACACGTGGACCGGGTTGTGGTGGCCGCGGGCGGCCGCCGCCTTCTGGGCCGCCTCCAGTTCGTCGACGCCCTCCCGGATGCGGCCGGCGGCGAGCAGCAGCCGGCCGCGCACGGAGCGCAGGTCGGGCAGGACGACGGTGGACGGGTAGGGCGGTGCGAAGCCGTGCCGTTCGGCCACCGCCCAGGCCTCGTCGACGTGGCCGCGGGCGAGCAGGGTGTCGACGAGGTTGCTGGTCACCGTCCAGTAGAGGGGCAGCCCGCGGCCGACGCGTTCGGCGAGGTCCAGGGACCTGCGCAGCGACTGCTCCGCGGCCTCCAGCCGGCCCCGCCTGCGGTGCGCGAGACCCACGTAGGCGTGGGCCAGGACGAGGTGGCCGCCGCTCCAGCCGGCGGTCTCGTAGGCGCGCAGGGCCTCGGTGCAGAGGCTCTCCGCGCGGTCGAGGCGGTCGGTGTAGGCGTAGGCGCTGGTGAGCATGAGCAGCAGCTCGACGCCCCACTCGGAGTCGGTCCAGCCGAGACCGGGGGCGAGCCGGCCGTTGACGAGGGCGCGGTCGCAGAACTCGACGACCTCCTCGGCGTTCTCGCCGCGCATCATGGCGTCGAAACCGCGCAGGATGAGCAGCGCGCGTTCGGAGTTGTCCCGGCCCGTGCAGGTGGCGGCGAGTTCGGCCAGGCGCTCGGAGCGGCCGGGGGAGGTGGTCTCACCGGCGTGGATGCCCTCCCACATGAACTGCACGGCCCGCAGCCGCAGGTGGGCGGGGCCGGAGCCGAGCCGGGCGGCCTCCGCCTCGACGGTGCGGACGGCCTCCTCCATCTGGTCGTTGTGCAGGAGCGCCTGGGAGAGCCGGACCACGGCGTCCACCCGCCGCTCGCCGTCGAGGCCGGGCATGCCGAGCGCGGTCCGCAGGTGGCCGATGGTCCGGGCCGGGGCGGTGAGGAAGGTGGCGCGGCCCAGTTCGTAGAGCACCTGTGCGTGAACCTCGGGGCGCGGCGGTTCCTCCAGGGCGCGTTCGAGGCAGCGGCGGGCGGCGTCCGGGGCGCCGACGGCGAGGTGTTCGCGGGCGGCGTCGCGCAGTTGCCCGACGAGTTCCTCGTCGTCGTCCGGATGCACTTCGAGGAGGTGCCGGGCGGCCGCCGCGGCGCCGCGCCCGGAGTCGGTGACGATCCGGGCGGCTATGCCGTGCATGGCGCGGCGCAGGGCGTCGGGGATGGAGTTGTAGACGGCGGTGGCGATCAGCGGGTGGACGAACTCGAGGTCCTCGGGCCCGGTGCGGCCCGTGGCGGGGTCCGAGGTGGTGAGGATGCGGGCGGTGCGCAGGAGTTCGGCGCAGCGGACGGCGTCGTCGTGGTCGAGGGTGGCGAGCCGGGCCACCAGGCCGACGGTGATGTCGGAGCCGAGGATGGCGGCGGCCCAGGCGAACCGGGTGGCGTCTATGCCGAGCTGCTCGAGGCGGGCGACGAGGCCGCCGCCTCGGGCGGAGCGGTTGAGGTCGCGCAGCGCGCCGGCGTGGGCCTCGACGGGCTCGAGTCCGCTGTCCTGGACCTTGGCGAGCAGTTCGACGGTCTCGTAGGGGTTGCCGCCGGTGACGGCCCACACCTCGCGGCAGAACGCGGCGTCGGCGTCCTCGCCCAGCGTGGCGCGGGTGAGCCCGGCCGCGGCGGCCGGGGTGAGGGCGCTCAGCGTGGTGACGGGGAGGTCGGCCGCGGCGGCGACGGCGTCCAGGTGGCGGGCGCTCGCGCCGGAGACGTCACCGGGCCGGCGGGCGACCACGACGAGGACGGGCAGGTCCGCCAGGCGCCGGGCGAAGGAGGCGAGCCAGTACAGGGTCTCCTGGTCGGCCCAGTGGGCGTCGTCGATCAGCAGCACCAGCGGCCAGTCCCGGCGGGCGAGCCGGCGCACGACGGCGACCAGCCCCTCGCACACGCTCTGCGGATCGGCGTGCCGGTCACCGGGCACCGCCACGCCGAGGGCGGGGCCGGCGATGTCGTACCGGTCGCCGAGGTACTCGCGGGCCTCCTCCGGCAGCATCGACACGAGGGCGGGCTGGAGGAGTTGGCGCAGGACGTTGAAGGGGACGGAGCGCAGGGTCTCGCCGCCGCGGGCGGACCACACGGTGCAGCCGCGCTCCTCGGCGATGCGCCGGGCCTCGGCCAGCAGCGCGGTCTTGCCGAGACCCGACTCACCGCGGAGCACCAGCAGGCTGCCGGGCGAGGAACGGTCCGCACACAGGGTGTCGACCGCCCGCGCGAGGACGGCGATCTCCTCGTCGCGCTCCCACAGGGAAGCCGAGGCGGCCGTGGGCCGTCCCTCCGTCATCCCGCTACCTCCCCAGTCGCCCGAACGACGTACAAGGCTCGAGCGTAGTCCTCCCGCCGCCCCGGTGGTGGCCGGTCGGGGCAGCTGTTGCCGTGAGGGGTGACTCCGGCGGCGAGGGGACGACGCGTTTCGCCCTCCACCTGGGGATCCGCGGTCAACACCCGTGGAGGGGAGGGGAGATGACGAGCAGGGAGCGGGCGCGGGGCACGGTGGCGGTGCGGTCGGCGCGCCGGGGAGGACGGCGCCGCCGGGCGCTCCGCGCGGGCCGCGGGGCCCCTGACGGATCCCTCTCATCCGGCTTTCACCGATGCCTCATACGGTGGGGGCATGACGCAGGTGACTCCCCCCGGGTGGTACCCCGACCCCGGGCAGCAGAATGACGGACCGCCCACCGAGCGCTGGTGGGACGGCAGCGCCTGGACGGACCGGGTCCGTCCGGCGGGGACGGCCGCCGGCTGGGGTCCCCCGGTGCCGGGCGGCGCGGCCGGGACGCCTCCGGCCCACCCGGCGTATCCGGTGCATCCCGCGCATCCGGCGTACCCGGCACATCCCGCGCAGGCGCCGTCCGGCCGGGGACGCGGTGTGCGGATCGCGACGGCCGCCGCCGTGGCCGTCGCCCTGCTGGCGAGCATCGGGGTCGGCGTGTACGCGCTGACCGACGACGGCCGGGGCGGCTCCGCGACCGCCCAGCGGCCGGACGGACGGGACGGCGGCGGGAGCCCGGGGCCGGACGCGTCCGAGCCGCCGCGGATCGAGAGCGGGTCGGTGACCGACGCGCTGAGCGGGATCAGCCTGCCCGTCCCGGACGGCTGGTACGGCCAGGAACTCCCGGTGGGCGCCCAGGTGATGTCGAAGAAGGCGTACGACTGCCCCGGCAACACCTCCAAGTCCTGCACCAAGGGCGGGGCGTACTCGGCTCCGGCCCGGGCCCTGGGCACCCGCGGCTCCACCGCCGAGGAGGTCGCCAAGGCGGACATCACCGCGAACGCCGAGGAGTCCTACGGCGGCGACGCCTACGGAAGGATCACCTCGCACGAGGTGCTCGCGTCCAGGGCGGTGACCGTGGCCGGGCAGAAGGGGTACCTGGTGCGCTGGAAGGCGGTCACCGACAAGGGCTCCGACGGGTACGTCCAGTCGCTGGCCTTCCCCTCCCCCGCGCAGCCGCGGCAGATCGTCGTGGTCCGCTTCGGCGTGGACACCGATCAGACCCAGTCCCTCCTCGACGAGATCACCGAGGGCATCGAGGCGTCGTCGGGCGGCGGCAGCGGGCGGGACGTCTGATCCGCGACCCGCGACGGCCGGGTGGTGCGCCCCTCCGCTCGAGGAGCGCACCAACCGGACGGGTGGTGTGCGCCGCCACCGCCCCCCCGGTGCGGAGCGGGCGGGTCGCCGCACGGTTTGCCCGTGGGGGGGGGGACAGGGTT